>NZ_LDVA01000068.1:0-12494 GCF_050768715.1 Burkholderia sp. ZZQ-2
CGGCGTCCCGCCCGACGCCCGAAGCGCACGCCTGCCGACGACGACGCCACCATCCTGCAGCGCGCGAGCATGCGCGGCATCCGGCTGCAGCTCGACTACTGGAAAGCCGAGGCGCGCCTGCAGAGCGAAGGCATCGGCCATGCCGTCGTGATCTACGGCAGTACGCGCATCGTCGCCCCTGCCGTCGCGAATGCCCGGCTGGACGAAGCCAATCGCCTGCTCGCGCAGCGTCCGCACGATGCGGGCCGGCGCCGTGCGGTCGCGGCGGCGAGCCGGCTCGTCGAGCACAGCGTGTATTACCGCGTCGCACGCGAATTCGGGCGCATCGTCGGCCACGCCGACCGCTGCACGCGCGCCGCGCGGCTCGCCGTGGTCACCGGCGGCGGCCCCGGCATCATGGAGGCCGCGAACCGCGGCGCATACGAACTCGGCGCGCCGAGCATCGGCCTGAACATCGAGTTGCCGCGCGAACAGGCGCCGAATCCGTATATCACGCCCGATCTCGGTTTCCGGTTTCACTATTTCGCGATCCGCAAGCTGCATCTGCTCGAACGCGCGAAAGCCGCCGTGTTTTTCCCGGGCGGCTACGGCACATTCGACGAGCTGTTCGAGGTCCTGACGCTGCTGCAGACGCGCAAGATCCCGCCGCTGCCCGTCATCCTCGTCGGCGAGGCGTACTGGCGCCGCGCGGTGGACCTGGCCTTCCTCGCCGACGAGGGGATGATCGATCGCAGCGATCTCGACCTGTTCACGTACTGCGAATCCGCCCCCGACATCTGGCGCGCGATCGGAAGCTGGTATGCACGGCGGCGTGCGGCGCGGCCGGTGCGCCGCCGCCCGCCGCCGAAACCGCGTGCCGTGTAGGAATCTGCCGACGCGCTCCGCGCGATTCCTACCGCAGCTTCGGGGCATGCCGATTGAATCGCGCGGGCGCGACAACGATACTGAAATCACGGATCGCGGCTGCGCGCCAGCCGGATTCCGGGCCATCAGGAGAGCCGTCATGACACACGCTACCCCGCTTCCCGATTCGGGCGACCAGGCCCGCCGGCCTGACGCTGCCGCGCTCGACACGCAGGCGCTCGTCGCCCTGGCGCGCGACGCCGGCATGCTCGTGATCCTCGACGGACAGATCGGGCGCGAGCGGTACGAGAGCGTGACGGGCTCGATCGCCACGCTGGCCCGCTTTGCGCAGGCACTGCAACTGTCGGCACTCAAGGCCGCCTGAAGCCGCTCGCAACCGTGCCGCGCCGCCGGCATCCGGCGCGACGGCGGCGGCCCGGTCTTCCGACGCAATGATCACGCTCGCCCTGCCGTCCCGTCCGTCTGCCCGGGCCGGCCGCACCCCGGTCACCACGCGCCTGCCGAAGCCGTCCATCCCGTTCGCCCGGACGTCTCCGGGATGAAGCCGCGATGAACCGGCACCTTTCCGAACACGTCGCCCACCTGTTTCCGGGCATCGCACTGCTCACGCACTACCGGCGCGCATGGCTGTCGCGCGACCTGTATGCGGGCATCGCGCTGTCGGCCGTGCTGGTGCCCGTCGGCATGAGCTATGCACAGGCGGCCGGCCTGCCGGCCGTCA
The DNA here is from genome assembly GCF_050768715.1 of Burkholderia sp. ZZQ-2. Taxonomy (NCBI): domain Bacteria; kingdom Pseudomonadati; phylum Pseudomonadota; class Betaproteobacteria; order Burkholderiales; family Burkholderiaceae; genus Burkholderia; species Burkholderia sp. ZZQ-2. The sequence continues at coordinate 1,586 of NZ_LDVA01000068.1, forward strand.
CGGGCCTCCATGCGTCGATCGCCGCGTTGCTCGCGTATGCGCTGCTCGGCCCGAGCCGGATCCTCGTCCTCGGCCCCGATTCGGCGCTGGCCGCGCTGATCGCAGGCGCGATCGCCCCGCTCGCCGACCATGACCCGCAGCGCGCCATCGCGCTGGCCGGCGCGCTGGCGCTGTCGGCCGGCACGATCTGCATCCTGCTCGGCACGCTCCGCCTCGGCTTCGTCACCGACCTGCTGTCACGTCCGATCCAGTACGGCTACCTGAACGGTATCGCGATCGCGCTCGCGATCGGCCGGTTGCCGGAACTGCTCGGCATGCCCGCGGCGGGCGGCGACGTGTTCTCCAGCGTGCCGCCCATCGTGCACGCCCTCGCCGAAGGCCGGTTCTCCACCGATGCCGCGCTGCTGGGCATCGGTGCGCTCGCCACCATTTTCCTGATGAAACGGGTGATGCCGCGCGCACCCGGCGTATTGATCGCGGTGCTGGCGGCGACCGTGGTCGCGCACGTGTCGCCGCTGCACGGCATCGCGACGGTCGGCACGTTGCCGGCCGGCGCACCCGTGGCGCACCTGCCGGTCGTCTCCGCCGCCGACCTGGGCGCGCTCGCGTCCGGCGCCGTCGCCGTCGCGCTGGTGTCGTTCGCCGACATCAGCATGCTGTCGCGCGCCCTGTCGGCACGTTCGGGCGAAACGCCGGATCGCAACCAGGAACTGGTCGCACTGGGCGCCGCCAATCTGCTGGCCGGCATGATGCAGGGCTGCGCGGTCAGCAGCAGCGCATCGCGCACGCCCGTCGCGATTGCCGCGGGCGCGCAGAGCCAGGTCACGAACCTCGTCGCGGCGGCGTGCATCGCGATCCTGCTCGTTGCCGCGCCGACGCTGCTGACCGGCGTCCCGCGCGCGGCGCTGGCCGCCGTCGTGATGTACGCGGCGTTCGGCATCGCGGACGTCCGCAGCGTCGTCCGGCTGTACCGGATGCGTCGCGGCGAATGCCTGATTGCGGTGCTGTGCTTTGCCGGCGTGGTCGGCATCGGCGTCGTGCCCGGCATCCTGCTCGCCAGCGCGCTGTCGCTGCTGTCGTTCGTGTGGCGAGCCTGGCATCCGTACGATGCGGTGCTGGGCCGGCTGGCCGGCGTGCGCGGCTATCACGACATCGCGCGCCATCCGGACGCCGTGCAGACGCCGGGGCTCCTGCTGTTCCGCTGGGATGCGCCGCTCTTCTACGCGAACGTCGAGATTTTCTGCGAGCATCTGCACGCGGCCATCGTATCGTCGGCGTCTCCGGTCACGCGCATCGTCATCGCGGCCGAGCCCGTCACGGATATCGACGTCAGCGCCGCCGACCGGCTCGTGGCGCTTTACGAGGAACTCCGCGCGCAGACAATCGCACTGGACTTCGCCGAAATGAAGGGGCCGGTGAAGGATCGCCTGCGCGCCTACGGGCTGTTCGACGCGTTCGGTCCCGCCAGCTTCTTTCCGACCGTGACCGACGCCGTCGCGCATCATGTCCGGCGGCAACGCGAACATGCGCGCGACGACGAACCGGTTGCGCACCCCGCGCCGCCGCCTGCCGACCGCGACCGCGCTGACGGGTAGGCACACCGATACCCGTGCGACGCGGCGCTCGTTGCATCGGATGACGAACGAAACGTCGACGCACGGGAGACACGTTCACGTGCGCCGTGGCGTCAGACCGTGAACGTGTTCGATTTCCTCATCTCGACCCAGGTCATCCCGGCGCGCAGCCCGTCGATCGCGGCTTCGCGCTCGGTATCGTGGGTCCGGCTGTGCGCGAACGTGCGCTCGCATGCGCCATCCGGCGACGTGAACGTCACGTGGATCCTGCAACGGTAGCCGCCCGTTTCGGCGGCAATCGTCTCGATCGTCACCGACCAGTCCGCGTCGTGTACCTCGCCTGACAGTGTCATCCGGCTTCCCTCCTTCAACTGCGCGGACTGCCCATCCGGTTACCGGGGGTTCCGCGCTTACTCGACGACCAGGTCGTCGACCACCGCACGCACGCCGCGCGCCGACCACGCGGCACCGCGCACGGCCTTGCGCTCGGAGAACGAACCGACCTTGCCGGACAGCCGCACGGTGCCGTCGTGCACCTCGATCGCGATGTGCTTCGCCTCGCGCTCCGCGTGGCGCATGATCGCGCGCTTGATGCTGCCGCCGATGTCGGCCGACCCGACCGCCCCCTGCACCGTGATGTGGTCGGTCACGCCGGTCACGCTGCGCATCTGCGAGATCGCCCGCACGGCCATATGGCTCTGGTACGCCCAGTCGACCCTGCCGGACAGCGTGATCCAGCCGTGTTCGACCTGCACCTTGACCGCGTCGTCGTGCAGACCGACCGTCCAGTGCAGAACCGAGCGCACGGCATTCGCGATGTCCTCGTCGGTGCGGACGTCGTCGTCCGGCAAATGCACGGTCATGTCGACGACGAGCGCCTTGACGCCGGCCACGCGGTTCGCCGCACGCTCGATCGCCAGTTTCTCCGCATAGCTCGGCGGGTGACCCGAGAGCGTCACGATCCGGTTGACGACCTCGACACCGATACGTGTCGCGTCGATCGCCGGGTCGGACTCCAGTTCGTCCTGGACGTCCTGCTTCAGTTGCTTGTCGGTTTTCATCGCCTGCACTCCTGTGAGCCGCGGCGTGCCTGTCCGCCGCATACGCCCAGATTTGCACATGCACGGTCGGGGATCGCTGATGCAGGTCAACGGACGCCGCTCGACGCGCATCGCGGCCTGCCGGTGCACCGCTTGACGGAGGTCAAGCCGGCGCGGCCCGGCGGACTTATCGTGAGATCGCCGATGCGCGACGCCCCGGGCAAGCACGGCGATGCTCCAAGGAGACTCCCATGACGGAACAGCAACTGTTGGCCTATTCGCCGACACCACCGGCAGGGCCGGTATCGCCACAGGGCGAATCCCCGCCCCTCATCGACCTGCCGTACCCGGACCTCGACGGCGGCCCGCCATTGATGACCGCACTCGCGGCAAGAATGAGTTCCCGCGAATTCGCCGCCACGCCCCTGCCGCCCGCGACGCTCGGCGCGATGCTGTGGGCCGCGGACGGCGTCAACCGGCCGGTCGGCGGCGGCCGCACGGCGCCGTCCGCGCATGCGTTCAACGAAATCGACGTGTACGTCGCGCTGCCGTACGGCGTCTATCGCTACGACGCGCCCGCGCATCGGCTCGTGCTTAAACACGCCGTGGATGCCCGCAACCTGACGGGTTACCAGGACTTCGTCGGGCGCGCGCCGCTGGATCTCGTCTACGTCGTGCGGACCGCCGCGATCCTCGACATGCCGCCGCAGCAGCGCGACGTGTTCTCGGCGATCGCGGCCGGCGCCATCGCGCAGAACGTGTCGCTTTACTGCGCGGCCGCCGGCCTCGGCACGGTCGTGCGCGGCTGGATCAACCATCGCGTGCTGGCCGACGCGCTGCGGCTGAACGAGGACGAGCTGCCGATCCTCGCGCAGACGGTCGGCTACCGCGCAGGCGGCGCGGCATCGAATGCGTGAGCGCCCCGGCGCCCGCTTCAACGAAACGGCGCGCGGATCGCTCCGCGCGCCGTCTCCTCCTGTCGGGCAGCGCATGCCGGCGCCACCCGCTGCCTGCCGCCCGATCAGCCGATCGTCAGCTTCTTCTGCGCGACCGGCGCCTTCTTCGGCAGCGTCAGCGACAGCACGCCGTCCTGATACGTCGCCGTTGCCTTCGCGTCGTCGATTTCACCCGACAGCGAGAACGAGCGGCTGACCGCGCCGCTATAGCGCTCGCGCCGGATCACGCGCTCGCCTTCCTTCTGCTCGCTGTTGCGCTGGATTTTCGCGTTGATCGATACGGTACTGCCCGTCACCTGGACGTCGATGTCGTCCTTGGCGACGCCCGGCAGTTCCGCGTTGACCTTGTACGCATCGTCGCTTTCCGTCACGTCGATCTTCATCGATGCAAGATCGGGCTCGTCCGCCAGCGTCATCCCGCGCAGCGGCCTGAACAGGCCCTGAAACAGGTCGGCGACAGGTTCGATCGAAAACGGATCGTACCGTGTGACATTGCTCATGGTTCGTACTCCTCGAACGATTGACATGCGGCCCGCGCTTTCGTCCCGCCCGCGCGAAGCCATGACGAAGATCGGATTGGCGCGGCACCGTGTGCCGGGCAACGGACGAACGATCATCAGGATTCCAGCGTAACTGCCCGCATCGGCATGTGCTTGACGCGCGTCAACAGGAGCGGACGCTCAGGTGCAGAACCGGAAATAGCCGCTGTGGAGCAGGATCGGCCGGCCGCCCATCTCCTCGAGCAGGCAGCGCGCGGCGCGCTCGATCGCGGGTCGATGACGGGCGAATGCCTCCACGAGATCCTGTTCACGCGGCGACGCCGCGCGGAAGTGATCCTCCAGCGCTTCAGCGGTGATCGCGCAGTGCACACGGCGGCCTTCGACCAGCGCGGGAAACGCCAGCGCGGGATCCTGGCTGCAATACGTCGGATGTTCGCAAGGAAAGGAGATCTGCATGATGGTCACCTGTGCAGGTTGCGCATGGGTGGGCGCGGGCTCGCGGTGCGCCGGGTGCTGCCCGCGTCCTCGCCGCGAGGCGCCGCGCGCGAAAACGCTAGGCTGCCGCCGCCGCGGCCGGGGCGGCATCGCCGGCGCGTACGAGCAGGACCGGGCAACTCGATCCGCGCAGGAAACGCTCCGCGACGCTGCCGAGAAACAACCGCCGGACACCGCGGCGGCCGTGCGTGCCGATCACGGCCAGATCGATCGAACGCTCGACGACGTACCGTTGCAGCCGTTCGGCGACATTCTGGCCAGGCTCGGTCTCGACGATTTCCGTGTCGCCGTTGACCGCCGCGTGCGAGATCGCCCGTTCCGCGCTGCGCAGCACCGCCGCGCCATCGCGCCGAACCTCGTCGAGCAGCGCGTCCGGATCCATTCGTCCGGCGTACGTCACCAGAAGCGAGCGGTCGACGACGAAAACGGCGAACAGGCGCGCGCCGTACGATCGCGCCACCTTCAGACCTTCGTCGAGCGCCAGTTTCGATGAAGGACTGCCGTCCACGGCGACCATGATGTTCGTGTACATACCGACCTCGCTGGATGAACCGACGCGCCGGCGGCGTGCGGATGGGTGTCATCATCGGCGTTCGCCGGACGCGGGCGTTGACGGAGGTCAACGGTTCGAAATCACGTGGAGGCGCGCGGGCGCACGGGCACGAGATGCCGGATCAGCGCGGCGCGACCGGCTTCGGCGCGTCGGGGGAACGCGCCGGGCTCACGTCGGCCCGGAAACCCCGCTCGATGTCGAGGATCTTCGTCGCGCACGCGTCGTACCGCCACCCCGGGCCGCCATCGCTGCCGTACATGCCCTTGCACATCGCCTTGAGCCGGATCACCGCCGCGCCGCCGCCCGATGCGGTGCGCGAGGCCCACAAATAGACTTCGCCGGCCAGGAACGGCGGCGCCGTCTCGATCGTGTCTGCATCGGCCCGGGTGATCCGGGTCGACGAATGCCCTTCGACGTAGCGGCGCGCAAGGCGCCATGCGCGGTCGCATTCGGCCGGTGTCGAACACTGCAGCGTCGCGGCCTGGCGCGTCGCGAACAATTGCGTTTCCGTCGACCGGAAGGCCGCGTTCCGCTCCGCATCGGCGCACGCCCCCAACGCGAGCAACACGACGACCGCCCACACCCGTTGTTTCATCTTCCCTGCCTCGCAACGCATCGCGTTCCGCTCGCCATCCGGCGGCATGAATCCGCTCGACGCCAACCCGGCCGCGTGACGCACCGACATCCCGCATTCGGTGCGCGGTCACGTGCCGCATCGCCCGAACGCCCGAATCGACTGTAGGGCCGCCATGGGGAATGCGGTTGACCTGCGTCAAGCGCGCGCCGGCGCGGTGCGTACCGCACGCGCCGCAACGGTGCCGACGACGTGCATGCGGGCGGCGTTGCGCCGCTACCGCGCCGGCGCCGGGCCACGGCAAGCCGTCCGGGTGCGCACAGTCGACGCGCTTGACACGCATCAAGCCGGGATGGGCGACAGTCGGCTGCAATAGGATTCGTCGCACGCGTGCCCCCGAGCCTGCCGGCCCGATCCCGCGACATCGAGCAGACGGAGCGAGCCGCTTCCGTTCGACTACAACCCGCGGGCACGGCGCCATGCCAGCGCCCCGCTCATCGATCCGTTCATCATGTCCCGAGCGCCACGCCTGCCGTTCACGTCGAGCCGCGGAGCCGCACGACGCAAGACCCTGCAATTCGATCGCGCGTTGCGTCGGCCTGCCACCTATCCGCATCCCGCCGGCCGGATCGAACGGATCGAAACCCACCTGTCCGTCGTGTATCTGGCGGGACGCTACGCGTACAAGCGCATCAAGCCCGTTCGATTCGCGTTCGTCGATCTCGTGCGCCCCGCGCAGCGCCGCCGCTGCGCGCTGGCGGAATGGTCGCTCAACCGGCCGTTCGCCGGCCCGCTGTACCTGGGCGTCTGGCCGATCGTCGCGCGCGGCCGCCGCAGCACTTTCGGCCCGCCCGTGCGAACCGGCCCCCACCGCCACCGGCAGCCGGCGGTGCCCGGCGAGTACGTGGTGCGCATGCGCCGGTTCGACGCGCAAGCGATGGTGTCGGTCCGCAGCGCATCGCACGACACGGGGCTGGCGGACGCGGACGCATTCGCGCAGACGCTGGCCCGCCATCATCTGCACGCGCCGCGCCGTGCGCCGCGCTACCCGGGCAGCGCGGCGAGCGTCGCGGCCCAATGCCAGGCGTTGTGCGACACGCTCGACGTCACGGTGCCCGCTCAAGCCGCGCTGCGTCGCTGGTACGAAGCCGAGCTGGCTCGTCTCGCGCCGCAGTTCGCCGAGCGGGACGCGAACGGCTTCGTGCGCGCCTGCCACGGGGATCTGCATCTCGACAACGTCGTCCGCTGGCGCAACCGGATCCTGATGTTCGACTGCATCGAGTTCAACGACGCACTGCGCTGGATCGACGTGGCGAGCGATCTCGCGTTTGCATGGATGGATTATGCCGCCCGCGGGCGCGCAGATTGCGCCCACCGCCTTCTGTCAGGATGGCTCGCACGTACGGGCGACCATGCGGCGCTGGCCGTACTGCCGTGCTACTTCGTCTATCGTGCGCTGGTGCGTGCGCTGACCGCGCGGCTGCGCGGCGACGAGGCGACGCGCGGCCGCTATCTGCGCGTTGCGTCGGACATGGCGCAGGCACGCCGCGATGCGCGGCCGTTGTTGCTGCTCTGCCATGGCATGTCCGGTTCCGGCAAATCGGTGGCGAGCCGCGCGCTGGCGGAACGGCTCGGCGCGATCCGGCTGTCCAGCGACGCCGAACGCAAGCGCTTCGCCAGCGCACCGGAGGACACCCGTCTGCCGCCCGCCGCTTACTCGGAGACGGCGATCGACGCGATCTACGACAGACTGCGTGCGCAGGCCGGCGAGGTCCTCGCCAGCGGCTATACGGCGATCGTCGACGCGACGTTCCTGCTCCGGCGCAACCGGGCGCCCTTCATTTCGCTCGCCGAGCAGCGCGGCGTGCGCGTCGCGATTCTCGACTTCACCGCGAGCCCGGCGACGCTCGCCGCCCGTGTCGCGGCCCGGGCCGCACACGGGCGCGACGCATCCGATGCCGACACGGCCGTACTGGCCCGGCAGGTCGAGCGCGCCGAGCCGCTGGCCGGAGCCGAGGCCGCGATCGCGATCCGCTTCGAAACCGAGTGCGACGTCGCGGCGTACGGGAGCCGCGCGTTCTGGGCGCCGTTGTTCGCCGCGCTACGCGCGTAAATACGCGCGCTGCGTGCCGCCCGGAGCGCGGCCCCGACGGGCAGCACGACGGGCACGACGGGCGCCACGCAGGGTCGGCACGTCAACGTGCCGCACGTCGTCGCGGCCGATCGCGCACGTGCCGCCACGCGGGCCGTGGCGGGCCCCGGGCGACGGCTGCCCATGATCCGCCTCAACGGCCGTGCGCGACGCACGGCTGACTTGACGCCATGTCACGCCGTTCCGTTTCGGCCGGCCGCGACACGAACGGCGTCGCGCACTTCGCCCACCTGCGCGGCCATGCTCGGCGCGCTCGTTTCCCTCGTCGTGCGGAAAAAGCGCGGGGACGTGCGGGCGTAGCGCCGGTTTCCGCCGCCCGGACGCCGACGCCGCCTAGATGCTGAGATACCCCTGGAACAACCACGGGGGGCCGCTTCGATCCCGCACCGCATGGCCGCTCGCGGCAGGCGCGCAGGTGCCCGAGAAGCCCGGCGATCCATCCGCCCAGAACGACGGCACGAAGGAAAACTCGCCGTTGACCGTCACGACGAAGTCGCGATTGAATGGCGACGGCGCGAAGATCGTCACCTCGCGGAAAAACGGCGCGGCATCGTCGTGCAAGATACCGCCCGCACGTGTCCACCTCGCGTCGTAGCGAGCCGGCAACGTATAGATCCTGCCGCCGCACTCCACCGTTCCGGCCGGCGTGTACACCATCTCCACTCCCGGATACGGCAGGCGGTAAGGCTCGCGGCAAACCGGGCCGTCGGGTCCGACCACGAGCGGCGGATGCGCCCAGATCGATAGCGACAGCGGGCTCGTGTGCTGTGCGAAATATTCGGAAAGCCAGTTCATGGCCCATTCTCCCGTCTACGGTCATTGGCGTGCGCAGGTGCCGGCAGGTTCGCTGAAGCGGCGCGATCGCGCCGGCGGCCCGTCGAGCGTCGCACGACCCGCTCGCTGCCGATCGCAACCGAAAGCCTGAACGACTCCGCCGGCAAACGCCCGGCCTGTTTCGGCGCCCGTGAAGTCATTCTCGAACGCACCGCGCGCCGGGCGTTGACGGAAGTCAACGGACGCGGCGGCACACCACCCGCCGTTGCCGCGGGCCGGGGCCCGCATGATCAACGGCCGAAGGTGCGCGTATGGTCGTCGTAGTCGAACAGCCCCGCGTAGCGGCCCCAGTCCGTCACGACGCGCAGCGCCTGTTCCGCGCTGCGCGGATCGAGATGATCCTCGAGCTCCAGTTCGAAACGCTCACGCGGCGCGCGATGCCCTGCACGCTCGTCCAGCACTTCGTCGATATGCGCGGCAAGCGGCACGAACTTGACGACATGCTCTCGAAACAGGCGCCGCCGGGCCTCGTCGTCGCTGTGCGCGAACACGTGGCCCGCCGCGCTCAACCGGAGGGTCCGGTCGTGCCACTCGGCAAAGGCGAGCAGATGGAGCGCCGCGGCGGTCGCATGGAGCACGTCGACCCGGAGCGCGAGCGCCGCTGCAATTGCGCCGAGTTCCGCATGGCCGTCGTACGGCGCGGCCGCCAGGGTCTCGACGAACCCGGCGAGATGGTGGCTCGTCACGTCGGGTAGCGTCATGGCCAGCGTGCCGCCGGCCGCCGCGCGGGCCGCCGCCGCGTCGGCGATGCGCGCGGTCAGCGTCGCGTAGATCTTGCCGACGATCGCCTGGAAGGCCGGGTCGTGCCGGCTGCGCGGACGCGGCAACGGCACGTTCAGCGCGGCGTCGATGCGCGCCGGGCCGGCGCCGAGCACCAGGATGCGATCGCACATGAGCACGGCTTCCTCGATGTTGTGGGTCACCATCATCACCGACCGGGTCGACAGCTGGCGCGCGTCCCACAGGTCGAGAAAATCGGTGCGCAGCGTTTCCGCGGTCAGCACGTCGAGTGCCGAGAACGGTTCATCCATCAACAGCAGGACGGGTTCGCTGACGAGCGCGCGGGCAAACCCCACCCGCTGACGCATGCCGCCCGACAGTTCGCGCGGATAAGCCGATTCGAAACCGTCGAGCCCGATCAACTCGATCGCGACGGCCGCCCGTTCGCGCGCGTCGCGTGGCGGAAGGCTCAGCGCATCGAGCCCGAGCTCGACGTTTTCGACGACGGTCAGCCACGGGTACAGCGCGAAGGTCTGGAACACCACCGCAATGCCGGCGGTCGGGCCAGCAAGCGGTGCCCCGCGATATGCGACCGCGCCGGACGAGGGCTTGACGAGCCCGCCCGCGATCCGCAGCAGCGTGGACTTGCCCGAGCCGGAGCGGCCGAGCAGCCCCAGTATCTCCCCCTCGCGGAGCGTGAGGTCGATATCGGCCAGCACGTGCAGCGGCTCGCCGGACGGCTTCGTGAACGATTTGCATACGCCGCGCATCTCGAGCACGACGGGCGCCTGCTCCGATGACGGTGCGGCCGCGCCCGCCTCGTACGCTTCCTTGCATTCACCGGGATTCGACACATCGGTCTCCTGCGGATGGAGGATCGGGTCCGGACTCAATCGAACCGAGTCCTGCGCTCGGCGAACGCATACATCGGGCGCCACACGAGCCGGTTGGTCGCGATCACGAGCAGCGACATGACGGCGACACCGAGCGCGATACGCGGAAAGTCACCGGCGCCGGTCATCTGCGCGATGTAGGCCCCCAGTCCGCCGGCATTCAGGCGCGTGCTGCCCCAGCTCACCGCCTCCGCGACGATGCTCGCATTCCATGCGCCGCCGGACGCGGTGATCGCGCCCGTCACGAAGTACGGCAGCACACCCGGCAACATGACGCGACGCCACCAGGTCGCCGGCCGAACTCGAAAGCATGCCGCCGCTTCGCTCAGGTCGGCCGGAAACGCGCTCGCTCCGGCGATCACGTTGAACAGCACATACCATTGCGCGCCCAGGATCATCAACAGCGGCAGCCAGACTTCGGGGGCGAGCCGGTAGCGCACGATGACGAACACCGCGACCGGAAACAGGAGGTTGGCCGGAAACGCGGCGAGAAACTGCGTGATCGGCTGGATGCGGGCGGCCACGCGCGGTCGAAGACCAATCGCAATGCCGATCGGCACCCAGATCGCCGACGCGATCACGACCAGCACCGTCACGCGAACGAAGGTGAGCGCCCCT
>NZ_LDVA01000069.1:0-11554 GCF_050768715.1 Burkholderia sp. ZZQ-2
CACCGGCCGGCCGCGCGCAGCGCGCCGGTCGACACGCTCGGCCGGCTTGCCGAGCCATTCACCGACCTGCGCGTCGAGCGCGCGGGCCGGATCGAGCACGGCGTCGACGGCGCCCATCTTCACGAGATTGTCGAGCCCCGGCGCGAACACCGGCGTCGAGCGCGCCATCTCCTTCAGCACGTCGATCGGCAGCTTGGTCACGCGCGACATCGACGGCAGGTCCATCACTTCCGGTTCGGCGCCCGGCACCGCAAGCAGCGTGCGCGTCGCGAGCGCGGTCGCGATGAACGCGCCGGCGGCCGTGTGGCCGTACAGCACGCCGATCGTCCGGTGCCCGGCGAGATCCGCGTGCATCAGGCACTTCGCGAGATGCGACAGCCCCTCGTTCAGGCCGAGCAGTTCGTCGCGCTTGCTCATCCGCTGGCTGTCGCTGTCGACGAGCACGAGGATCGGCGTGTCGCCGCCGCGCGCGATCGTGTCGAGCACGCGCGCCGCGAGCGTCAGCGCCTCGTCGATGCCGAACGGCAAACGGTCGGCGACGCCGATCACGTCGACGCGTGTACCGGCCAGTTCCGCATGCCCCGTCAGCAGGCCGCCGGTGCGGGCAATCGAATGGCCCTGGGGAAACAAGGCGTTCAGCACTTCATCGAGCGTCATGCGTGCTCTCCTGCAATTGATCCGCGAGCGACGCGAACGCGTCGTCGGGCATGCCCGGAATCGCTTCCGGCTTGTCCGCCCCGAGCGTGCGCCAGACGTCGAGCGCATCGTGGCATGCGCCGAACCGTTCGACACGCGCCTCGAGACGCGCCTGCTCGGCACGCAGCATCGCCGCATCGAATGTCGGCGCGCGCCCGATCAGCTCGAGCGCCGCCGCGCGGAATGCGTCCGGCGTATCGGCCACGTAGCGATCCGCGCCGCCGATCAGCCGCCGGTGCTTGCCGCCCATCGTGCGCCAGATCAGCGCGCGGTCCTTCGAATCGAACTCCTCGACGCCGCGATTGGTTTCGATGACCTCGGGGCCCGACACGCTGATACGGCCCTGCTCCGACACCGCAAGCGCCGAGCAGCATGCGGCGAGCAATCCGCCGCCGCCGTAGCAGCCCGCGCGCCCGCCGATCAGCCCGATCACCGGCACGCCGGCCGCACGCGCTTCGACGAGCGCGCGCATGATCTCGGCAATCGCGAGTTCGCCCGCGTTCGCCTCCTGCAGCCGCACGCCCCCCGTATCGAACAGGATCAGCACCGGCTTGCCGACTTCGCGCGCGGCGCGCAGCAGCCCGGTGAGCTTCGCGCCGTGCACTTCGCCGAACGCCCCGCCCATGAAGCGGCCTTCCTGCGCGGCGACGAACACCGGCTGCCCGTCGAGCCGGCCGTGGCCGACCACCATCCCGTCGTCGAACTGCTGCGGCAGGTCGAACAGCGGCAAGTGCGGGCTCGTCACGCGTTCGGCCGGCCCGAGGAATTCGTCGAAGCTTCCCGCGTCGAGCAGCCCGTCGACGCGCTGCCGCGCCGACGCTTCGTACCAGCTCGCCCCATTCGCGACGAACGCGGGCGTGTCGTGGATCGCATCGTTCATCATGCGTCCCCCTCGATCGCGCGCACGGCCTGCGCGAGCCGCAGCGACACCATGTCGGGCCGCGCACCGCCGTCGTTGATCGACAGCTTCAGGCCGCCCGGCGTGCGCCGCTCGACGAAATCCGTGACGACGGCCTGCCACACCGCACCGAAACCGACCGCCGCGGTGCGGATGTCGATCTCGCATTCGTTGCCCGGCAGCACGCGCTCGACGAGCACCTCGAGATTGCCGGATGCCACCACGCCGACGAGCGCCGCGGCCTGCTCGCCCTTCGCGCGCTCGCGCGCGGTGAAGCGATAGTTCAACTGTTCCATGCCCTCTTCCTCACCAGTTGCGGAACCGGGCCGGCGGCGCATAGAGCCCGCCCGACCAGTGCACGAGATCCTTGATCGAGCGCGCGGCGAGCCAGCGGCGATCGGCGTCGAGCGGATCGATGCCGAGATCCTCCGGACGGCGGATCACGCCGCGCTCGCGCAGCCGCTCGACCATCTTCCGGTCGCGGCCGCGGCCGATCTCCGTATAACCGGCGACGCCGCGGATCGCGTGCTCGCGTTCGTCCTTGTCGCGGCACATCAGCAGGTTCGCGATCCCTTCCTCGGTAACGATGTGCGTGACGTCGTCGCCGTAGACCATGATCGGCGCGAGGTCGAGCTGCAGCTTGTCGGCGAGCTTCAGCGCGTCGAGTTTCTCGACGAACATCGGCACGTTCTTGTCGCCGAACGTCTCGCCGATCTGCACGACGAGCTTGCGGCCGCGCCTGAGTGCCGCCGGCGTATCGGGGTCGGCTTCCGCGCCGGCCTTCAGCCACGGCTCGCTCGGGTGACGCCGGCCGCGCGCGTCGCTGCCCATGTTCGGCGCGCCGCCGAAACCGGCGATGCGCTCGGCGGTGACTGTCGACGAATGGCCCGACAGGTCGATCTGCAGCGTCGAGCCGATGAACATGTCGCACGCGTAGAGGCCGGCCGTCTGGCAGAACGCGCGGTTCGAGCGCAGCGACCCGTCGGAGCCCGTGAACCATACGTCGGAACGCGCGCGGATGTAGTCGTCCATCCCGACTTCCGAGCCGAAGCAGTGGATCTGCTCGACCCAGCCCGATTCGATCGCGGGAATCAGCGTCGGGTGCGGATTGAGCGCCCAGTGCGAGCAGACCTTGCCCTTCAGCCCGAGCTTCTCGCCGTAGGTCGGCAGCAGCAGTTCGATCGCGGCCGTGTTGAAGCCGATCCCGTGGTTCAGGCGCTTGATCCCGTACGGTTCGTAGATGCCCTTGATCGCGAGCATCGCGGTGAGGATCTGCGTTTCGGTGATCGCGGCCGGGTCGCGCGTGAACAGCGGCTCGACGTAGAACGGCCGGCCCGCTTCGACGACGAAGTGCACGCGGTCGCCGGGAATGTCGACGCGCGGCACCTTGTCGACGATGCGGTCGACCTGCGCGATCACGATGCCGTCCTTGAACGCGGTGGCCTCGACGACGGTCGGCGTGTCCTCGGTGTTCGGGCCGGTGTACAGGTTGCCGTCGGCGTCGGCGCTGACCGCGGCGATCAGCGCGACCTGCGGCGTGAGGTCGATGAAGTAGCGCGCGAACAGCTCGAGATAGGTGTGCACCGCGCCGAGCGCGATCTTGCCGCCGAACAGCAGCTTCGCGATGCGCTGCGACTGCGGGCCCGAATACGCGAAGTCGAGGCGCTTCGCGATGCCGCGCTCGAACACGTCGAGATGCTCGGGCAGCACGACGCCCGACTGCACCATGTGCAGGTCGTGAATCTTCGCGCTGTCGACGTCGGCGAGCGCCGTCGCGAGCAGGTCGGCCTGCTTCTGGTTGTCGCCTTCGAGGCACACGCGGTCGCCGGGCCGCAGCACCGCTTCGAGCAACGCGACGGCGTCGCGCGCATCGACCCGCTTGCCCTGCGCGAAACGCGCACCGGCCGCGAGGCGTGCATCGCGCGCCTGCCGCGCGTGATTCCATCCCGTCATGAACAGTTCTCCCGCTTCGATGGTTCAGCGGCATTCTAAGCCTGGCGCCGCCGCCGATTGATGATGTTGACGAATGCGACTCAGAGGACGCCGCGATGGATGCGGCCCGCACGCTTGGGCCGCATCGCAGCGCGCTACGCGCCGACCAGCGCGCGCGTCGTGAAGAACAGCACCGACGGCCCGAGCAGGCAGCCGACGCCCGTATGGAACGTCGCGACCAATGCGCCGTACGGGACGAGCCGGCGATCGGTCGCGGCGAGCCCCGCGCTCACGCCGCTGACGGTGCCGGCCAGGCCACCGAAGATCATCGCGGAACGCGGGGTCTTCAGGCCCATGAAGTTGGCCGCGACCGGCGTGCCGACCATCACGATGATCGCCTTCACGAGCCCCGTCGCGATGCTGAGCGCGATCACGTCGGAGCTCGCGCCGATCGCCGCGCCCGTCACGGGGCCGACGATGTAGGTGACGGCGCCCGCGCCGATGGTCGTCATGCTGACCGCGTCGGTGTAGCCGAACGCGCGCGCGATGCACGCACCGACGATGAACGGCAGCACGGTGCCGAGCAGCAGCGACACGACGCCGACGAGCCCGGCCTTGCGTGCCTCGGTCGGCTGCACTTCGAACGCGGTCGCGACGATCGCGAAATCGCGCAGCATCGCGCCGCCCATCAGGCCGACGCCCGCGAACAGCTTGACGTCCGCCAGCCCTTTCTCGCCGCCGGTGAATGCGCCGCCGACGTAGGCCAGCGCGAGACCGATCACGATCGCGATCGCGGAGCCGTGTACACGGCCGAACGTGAGCTTGCGCGACGCGATCGACGACAGCCACATGATCAGGCCGACCAGCGCGAACGACGCGACGAGCCCGTTGTGGGCGACGACTTTTTCGAGCATCTGCAGCATGGCGGCCTCCTTCACTGTTCTTCGAATTGCGGCACGGCCGCGAAGGCCGTGTCGTCGCGCCCGGTGCGCACGAGTACCGCGATGCAGCATGCGCAGATCGCGACCGCGCCGACGGCGGCCAGCAACGCGACGGGGCCGCCCTTGAGCGCGGCGACGACGTTCTGGTTCGCGGCCATCGCGACGACGACGGGGATGTACATCGCGCCCCAGAACCCGACGCCGGCCTCGGTTTCCTTCGGCAGCCAGCCGCGCCGGTGCAGCCACAGGCGCAGGCAGATCAGCAGCAGCATCGCGATGCCGACGCCGCCGACATTGGTCTTCACGCCGATCGCGCTGCCGAGCAGGTCGCCGAGGAACAGGCCGGCCAGGTGGCAGAACGCCAGCAGCGCGGTTCCGTAGATGATCATGAGTCGTCTCCAGTCTCTTCGTGACGGGCGCCGGACGCATGCAGGAACCGGCCCCGCACGCCGATCCCGTGCGCGGACTCGTCTCCTGCGGCGGTGCGCCGCGGCCCGGCGGCCCGTCATGCGGGCGCGTTCTCGGGCGGTCGATGGGATGATGCGGTTTCGGGCCGGATGCCGGATGCCGTAGACTGACCGATGCAGCCGCCGGCACGACGCGGGCTACGCATCCGGTGTGCGCCGTGACGGGCACGCACCGAGGCGTGATCCGATACTAGCGCCGCAATATCCGGCCATTTATGAAGTTGTCGAAACCGATTCAGTGGATTTAGCAATGCGCCCGTTACCGCCCGAGTTGCTGCGCAGCTTCGTCGCCGTCGCCCAGTCCGGCAGCTTCACCGCCGCGTCCGAGCGCGTGAGCCTGTCGCAGTCGACCGTCAGCCAGCATATCCGCCGCCTCGAGGAGCTGCTCGACCGGCCGCTGTTCGAACGCGACACGCGCAACGTGCACCTGTCGCAGCACGGCGACGCGCTGTTCCGCTACGCGGTGCGCATCCTCGAACTGATGGACGAAGCCGTCACGTCGGTGTGCGGGCCGCCGCTGTCGGGCAAGGTGCGGCTCGCGATGTCGGAGGATTTCGCGTCGGCGCACCTGACGGCCGCGCTCGCAAGCTTCGTGCAGCGCAATCCGGAAGTCGAACTCGCGATCTCGACCGGGCTGTCGGGCGACCTGTTCGACGCGCTCGACGAAGGGCGGCACGATCTCGTGTTCGCGAAGCGCATCGCGGGCAGCCGGCGCGGCCGCGTGATCCGCAGCGAGCCGCTGTACTGGTGCACGGGCCCCGATTCGCGAATCACCGGCCACGAGGCCGTGCTGCCGCTCGCGATGCATCCGGAGCCGAGCGTGTCGCGCCGCCGCGTGCTCGAATCGCTCGAAGCCGTCGGGCGGCCGTACCGGATCGCGGTAGTCAGCAGCAGCGTCGCGGTGTTGCGCGCCGCCGCGAGCGCGGGGCTCGGCGTCAGCGCGTTCGCGGGCTACGTGATCCCGGCCGGGCTCGCGCGGCTCGACGCGGGGCTGCCCGAACTCGGCGAACTCGAGTACGTGATCGACCGGCCGGCGGCCGCGTCGCGATCGAC
The DNA here is from genome assembly GCF_050768715.1 of Burkholderia sp. ZZQ-2. Lineage (NCBI taxonomy): Bacteria > Pseudomonadati > Pseudomonadota > Betaproteobacteria > Burkholderiales > Burkholderiaceae > Burkholderia > Burkholderia sp. ZZQ-2. Next base: position 5,988 of record NZ_LDVA01000069.1, read on the forward strand.
GCTCGCGCTCGAAGCCACGCTGATCACGGCCGCGTCGGAGTTGTAACCGCACCGGGCGCGACGCACGCATGCGCGGCCGGCCGCGCCCGCAACTGACAGTTCTGCCCGGAACGCGTCATCGTCCGCGCAGCACCCGCTCACGACAATGGGCCCCATCGGAACGCACGGCAGCCGCCGCGCGCATCCGGTGTCCCGTCCCCTTGATCGGAGCACGCCATGAATGTCTTGCGATTCGCCGTCGCGACCGCCGCCGCCGCCCTGCTGTCCCCCGCCTTTGCCCAGACCGATGCCGCCGCGCCCGAACAGGGCCTGACACGCGCGGAAGTCATCGCCCAGCTCAAGCAGGCCTATCTCGACGGTGAACTGCCGACGAACGACGGCAACTACCCGCCGAGCGCCGCGACGCGCGCGCGCAACCGCGAACTCGTGCAGGCCGCGAGCCCGTCGTGGCTTGCCCAGACGCCGCGGGCACCGCAAACGGCCGCGCAGCAGTAGCGGAGCGCGGCCCGACCGATCGCGGCCCGACCGAAACGCTCCGCCCAGGCGCGATCACGGCAGGAAGCTGCGGCGCCGCGCGTCGATCAGCTCGACGAGCAGGCGGTCGCGTTCGGCCGCCAGTTCCTGCATCGAGCGCCCGCCCTGGATCGCGCGCAATTCGTCGTTCAGCTTGCGATCGACGTCCGGGTTGAACGAGGGCGTGCCGAGGTCGTCCCACCAGCTCGTGATCGGCCCCGACAGGTGTTCGAGGAAGTGCGCGATTCCGCCCGCGCCGCCACCGAGGTGATAGGTCAGGCACTGCCCCATCAGCCCCCAGCGCAGGCCGGGCCCCCATGCGACGGCCTTGTCCGCATCGGCAACGCTCACGACGCCTTCGCCGACGAGGTGATACACCTCGCGGAACAGCGCCGCCGCGAGCCGGTTCGCGACGTGGCCGGTCATCTCCTTGTTGAGGACGATCGTCTGCTTGCCGAGCGCATCGTAGAACGCCTTCACGCGCGCGATCACGTCCTGGCCGGTGGCCTCGCCGCCGACCAGCTCGACGAGCGGAATCAGGTGCGGCGGATTGAACGGATGCGCAATCAGGCACCGTTCCGGATGCTTTTCGCATGCGGTCTGGATGTCCGACATTTTCAGGCCCGACGAACTCGACGCGATCGGCACGTGCGCGGGCAGCACGTCGTCCATCTGCCGGTACAGCGCACGCTTCAGGTCGAGCCGCTCCGGGCCGTTCTCCTGCACGAAGTCGACGCCGTCGAGCGCACGCACGAGATCGGCATCGAACGACAGCCGCGCGGAAAGCTCGGCGGCCCGCTCGCCGAGAAACGCGGCCAGTGCGTCGCGCAGCCGTGCGTCGGCTTGCGGCGCCGGATCGGTCGCGACGACGTCGAAGCCCTGCGTCAGATAGAAAGCGGCCCAGCTGGCGCCGATCACGCCGGCGCCGACGATCGCGATGCGTCGAATGTCCATGGTTGTCCCGTGTCGTTGGTCTGCAGATAGATCGCGGCGATTGTCGCATCGAACCGCACGGGCCTGCATTGATGCAGATTGTGGATCCCCTCTTGAAATGCGCTGCGGCGGCCACTAATTACGCGTCGTCGGGCAGCGCACCACAACACGCACTGCCCCCGTTTCGACCCAGTGGAGCCCCCGCGTCGCGCCCGCCGCAGGCGTCGCGCCGTCGCGTCTCCCGCGTTCCCTGTTCAGGAGGACTCACATGAGCGGTATCCATTTCGGCAGCGACCTGTTCGACGAATTCGCCCGCGTGCAGCGGCAGGTGGCGAGCCTGCTCGGCGATCGTCCGTCCGGCATTCGCGCGGTGCGGCCCGGCGCCTTTCCCGCACTCAACGTCGGCGCCACCGATGGCGCGATCGAGATCGTCGCGTTCGCGCCCGGCATGGCCGCGGCCGACTTCGACGTGTCGATCGACAAGGACCTGCTGACCATCAGCGGCGAGCGCAAGCCGGCGCCAGGCGGAGAAGGCGACGACCTGCGCACCTATGCGCAGGAGCGCTTTCACGGTGCGTTCCGCCGCGTCGTCGAGCTGCCGCGTGACGCGGATCCCGACCAGGTCAGCGCCCGCTATGAAAACGGCTGCCTGCTGATTCGCGTCGGCCGGCGCGAGGCATCGAAGCCGCGCGCGATCACCGTTCAATAATTCTCAGGATACCGACATGACTACGAACCCGACGCTGGCCGAACGCCAAACGAGCACCGTCCACCCCGCTGCCGCCGAAGCGGCGCGCCGGCCCGCGATCACGCCGGCCGTCGACATCGTCGAGAATCACCTCGGCGTCACGCTGCGGGCCGACCTGCCTGGCGTGCCGCGCGAGAACCTCGACGTGAAGGTGCACGACAACACGCTGACGATCGAGGCCGACACGCACCTCGATACGCCGGCCGACCTCCGCGTGCGGCATGCCGAAATCCGCGCGACGCGCTATGCGCGCAGCTTCGTGCTGAGCCCCGACCTCGACACGTCGAGGATCGACGCGAACCTGCGCGACGGCGTGCTGACGCTGACGATTCCGCGCCGCGAGGAAACGCGTCCGCGCCGCATCGACGTGACGGCCGGCAACGCGTAAGCATCGGTGCGTGCCGTCGTCCCGCACGCGTGAAAAAGCCCCGCCGGGTACGCGCCCGGCGGGGCTTTTCAATGGCATGGCGACATCGGCGGAGTCAGTCGAAGTCGAACAGGTCGAACACCGATTTCCGGCGACGCTGGCCGTCATGCTTGTAACGATCGCCGTGCGAGCGGCCATCGTGCCTGTCCCGATCGTCGTGAGCGCGGCCGTCGCGCCCCCACCCGCCGTCATGGCCGCGCGGCGCTTGCGCATCGTGCCGCACGGGCGTCTCGTCGCGACGCACCGGCGCGTCGCCGGCCTCGCGCGCGATCAGCTTGTCGAGTTCGCCGCGATCGAGCCATACGCCGCGGCAGGTCGGACAATAGTCGATTTCGATCGACTGGCGCTCGGCCATCAGCAGGTCGGGCGTCTTGCAGACAGGGCATTTCATCGCGCTTCTCCTTTCCGGGCGAATTTCGTCTGGATTCCGTATGAGACGCGCGAGCCGGTTGCCGCCTGAGCGGCAGCCGGCGTCGCGCGCGGCCGCTCAGCGGCCTTCCGTCCGTGCCGCGCGCTTCGCCTTCGCGCGCCGCGCCAGCATGTTCATGCCCTCGACGAAAGCCGAGAACGCCATCGCCGCGTAGATGTAACCCTTCGGCACATGCGAGCCGAAACCTTCGGCGATCAGCGTCATGCCGATCACCACCAGGAACGACAGCGCGAGCATCACGATGGTCGGATTGCGGTCGATGAAGCGTGCGAGCGGCTGCGCGGCGAACAGCATCACGGAGACGGCGACGATCACCGCGACGAACATGATCGGCACGTGTTCGGTCATGCCGATCGCGGTCACGATGCTGTCGATCGAGAACACGATGTCGAGCATCACGATCTGGCCGATCGCGGCCCACATCGTCAGGCCTGCCGCGCCGCCGGCACCGCCCGCGCCGTCACCGTCGTGCGACACGTGGTGATGGATCTCGGTGGTCGCCTTCCAGACGAGGAACAGGCCGCCCGACAGCAGGATCATGTCGCGCCACGAGAACGCATGGTCGAACAGCGTGAACACCGGTTCGGTGAGGCTTGCGATCCACGCGACGCTGCCGAGCAGCGCGAGGCGCATCACCAGCGCGAGCGCGATGCCGAAGCGCTGCGTGCGGGCGCGCTGCGCTTCGGGCAGCTTGTTGCTAAGGATCGAGATGAAGATCAGGTTGTCGATGCCGAGCACGACTTCCATCACGACGAGCGTCAGAAGCGCCGCCCAGACGGCAGGGTCGGCGGCAAGCGTCAGCAGGTAGTCCATGAAATGGGCCGATTCGAAAGTGGAAAGCCCGATGATATGCCGCCCAGAACTTCGTAAAAATCAGAGAGAATCTGATTTTTGGTTCGGTTTTTCCGAAATTACGTTCCGATGCTCAATTTCCGACATCTGTACTACTTCTGGGTCGTCGTGAAGGAAGGCGGCTTTGCGCGCGCGGCCGGGCGGCTCGACATGGCCGTGCAGACCATCAGCGCGCAGGTGCGCGAGCTCGAGAAAGCGCTCGGGCACCAGTTGCTGCGCCCGGCCGGGCGCAGCGTCGCGATGACCGACGCCGGCCAGGCCGCGTTTGCGCGGGCAGAGGCGATCTTCGAGATGGGACGGCTGATCCCCGACGAAGTGCGCGCGGCGGCCAGCCAGCCGACCGTGCGGCTCGCGGTCGGCCTCGCGGACGGCATCTCCAAGCTCGCCGCGCACGCGATCCTGGCACCCGTGCTGGATACCCCCACGCTGCGGCTGCTGTGCCACGAGGGCGAGCACGATGCGCTGCTCGCAGAACTCGCGCTGCATCATCTCGATCTCGTGCTGGCCGGCCAAGGCGCGCCGTCCGGTTCGAACCTGCGCGTGACGAGCGAGCGGCTCGTCGCGTCGCCGGTCGACTGGTACGGCCCCGCGGCACTCGTCACGCCGGCCGCGCGGGAGCACTTTCCGCAGTGCCTCGCCGAGCTGCCCGTGCTGCTGCCGACCGCGCACTCGGCGCTGCGCGCGCGCCTCGACCTGTGGCTGGAAGGTGAGCGGATCGTGCCCCGCGTGGCCGGGGAATTCGAGGACAGCGCGCTGATGGCCGTGTTCGCGGCGCGCGGCCTCGGCGTGTTTCCGCTGAGCGAACTCGGCGCGAACGATGCGTCGCTGCTGCGCGGGTTGCGGCGGCTCGGGCGCGCGGGCGACGTGACCGAGGAGATCCACGCGATCCGCTCGCGGCGCGGCGAACACCATCCGCTGACGTCGCAATTGCTGGACGCGGCGCGCGGCGCGCCGGCCGACTGAAGCGAGTGCGACATCAAACGAAACTATAATGGCGCCCCGGCCTTACGAGATTGCCGCGCGCTTCATCCAGGCACCGCCGTTGCGCGGCCTCTCGCCAAGCCTTCTGAAAGACGCCATGCACAACCGATTTCGCCTGTTTTCCGTTTCGTGCGCGCTCGCGGCCGCGACCGTGCTGGCGGCGTGCTCGTCGCCGCCCAAGCCGATCTACCAGCAGGAACAGTTCGACGCGACGAGCAGCCCGTATGCGCATACGTTCCATTCGAAATCCGACGCGGCCTGCGAGGCCGCGCGGCGCGCGCTGCTGAGCCAGGGTTATGTGGTGTCGTCGTCGCGCAACGATGCGGTCGACGGCAGCAAGAATTTCCAGCCGAACAACGACATGCACGTCGTGATCGAGTTTCACGTCGTGTGCGCGGACGCGAACGCGGACGGCTCGTCGAGCATCGCGTACGTCAACGCGGTGCAGGATCGTTACACGCTGAAGAAGTCGAATACGTCGGCCAGCGTCGGGCTCAGCGTGTTCGGCTCGCTGTCGCTGCCGATCGGGTCGAGCGACGACGCGCTCGTCAAGACCGCCAGCGAGACGATTCCCGCCGGCGTGTTCTATGAGCGCTTCTTCAATCTCGTCGAGCATTTCCTGAAGATCGACCCGGCCCGCCGCGACCGCGCGACCGTCAAGGCCGCCGAGAAGGAACCCGTCA
>NZ_LDVA01000070.1:0-19495 GCF_050768715.1 Burkholderia sp. ZZQ-2
CGCCGGGCGCGTCGAGCAGGCGGCCGATCTGGTCGATCTTCGCGAGCAGCAGCCGGGTCGTGTCGCCGGCCGAGCCGTCGCCGAGCCGCGGCGTATCGACCGCGTCGAGCGCGCCGGCGCCCATCGCCTCGAACACGCGCCACGCATTCGCGCCGATGCAGCTCGTCACGATCAGGATCGCGCACGGTCGTTCGGATCGCATGATCCGCCGCGTCGCTTCGATCCCGTCGAATTTCGGCATGATCAGGTCCATCAGCACGACGTCGGGCGGCTGCGTGGCGCATAGTTCGACGGCTTGCGCGCCGTCGGTCGCGACCCACAGCACGCGGTGCTCGGGCCGTCGCGCGATCGCGCGGCGCATCGCCTCGACGGCAAGCGGGAGGTCGTTGACGATGCCGATGTTCACAAGCGGAATTCTCCGGTCGGTTCGTGATGCTGGAGGTGGGCCGGGTTCATGGAAGGAGGGGGCCTGTTCGGCGCCGCCGGACGGCATCGGCGGCCGGACGGCACGGCATTCTTTTCGGTTGGCGACGCCCCGAATGCTGTCATGCGGCGCGGGCGGCGGCAATCGAAAAATTTGCGCATTGCGCCGATTCAGTGCGTTTCCTCTATGACTGTGTGGTGTTTGCGGCGGGCGGCGGAGCCGGGCCGGCCCGCGCGTGCGTGCATGGCCGCGCGGTTTCGGCACGGCAGGCCGCGGAAGCCGGCATGTTACCGTGGCGGCTTCGAAGAAAAAGACGAGGAGAATTCAGGATGGCCGTGCCCGACACCGTACTCGTCAGCCGCGCCCCGTGGGCGCCGATCGTCACCGAGCATGACGGCCGGTTGCTGTACCGGATCTACATCGAGAGCGGACATGCGTCGTTCCACCGCGATTTCCCGGTCGATCCCGACGCGGTGCGCGTGCTGCGCGACGACGCCGAGCGCTACTACTTCCTGTTCGCGGCGCTTCACCATCCATACCAGCTGAGCGCGACGAACCTGTCCGACGCGGAGCGCGAACGCTACTTCAGCACGATCCTGTTTGCCGGCCGCGACGAAGTCGAAGCCTTCATGACGGCGCTCGACCGCGCCAGCAACGGCGCGGTCGCGAACCTGCTGAGGATCTTCACGCAGGCCGACTACCGGCAACTGCGCGCGGGCCGGTGGTTCGACATGGGTGCCGGCACGCCGGCCGCGTAGCGCCCGCGCAGGCCCGTTTTCCGCTTCGACGGGCGCCGGAGGAAACCGGCCGCGCCGTCAATGGCTGCGCGCGTACCCCTGGATCAGCGCGCGCATCATGCCTTCGACCGTCGCGTCGAGCAGGTCGTCTTCCTGCTCGGCTTCCTCGACGAGCGCGGCATACGCGGTCGCGAGCGTCACGCGATCGACCTCATGGCGTTGCTCCATCAGCGTCACCATCCCGTCCTTCGCCAGATGAGCGGAGAACGCGCGGCTGCCGATGGTCTGGAATACGTCAATCATGGCGGCTCTCCCGTCCATTGCCGATGCTTTCCAGTTTAGTCGGCGCACCGGTGCTCCGCCACGCGCGGCGGCCCGCCGCACGCCGCCCTCCGGGGCGGCAACGCGCGTGCCGCGACCGGTGCGTCCGCGCCGGCCGGCCAGCCACCGATTCCTCGGATGAAACGTCGCCGACACATGGTTCGGGCACGGTGTCCGCACACTTCAACGTTTACCCGAAGCAGCAAATTGTCGACTTTTTATCGATAAAGTCTCGTGCTAGATTGCGCCGTCAGAGCCCGGTCCAAACCGGGCAGGCGGCGCGTTGCCAAGGCGCCGCGCGTCCGATACAAGGAGGAGCAATGCTGGTGCTGATTGGGGTGCCGATCGTCGTGATCGGTTTTGCGCTGCGCTTCAATGCGCTGCTGGTGGTCACGATCGCGGGGCTCGCGACGGGGCTGGCGGGCGGGCTGAATCTCGTCGACATCGTCAGCGCGTTCGGCAAGGCGTTCACCGAAAACCGCTACATGGGGCTCATCTGGCTGACGCTGCCGGTGATCGCGCTGCTCGAGCGCAACGGGCTCAAGGAACAGGCGAAGCGGATGATCTCGCGTGTGCAGGCGGCCACCACCGGCCGCGTGCTGATGCTGTACTTCGTGCTGCGCCAGGCGACGGCCGCGCTCGGCCTCACGTCGCTCGGCGGCCATGCGCAGATGGTGCGGCCGCTGATCGCGCCGATGGCCGAGGCCGCCGCGGTCAACCGGCACGGCGAGCTGCCCGAAGCGGTGCGCCAGCAGATCCGCGCGCATGCGTCGGGCGTCGACAACGTCGCCGTGTTCTTCGGCGAGGACATCTTCATCGCGATCCAGTCGATCCTGCTGATCAAGGGCTTTCTCGAACAGAACGGGATTTCCATCGAACCGCTGCACCTGTCGGTGTGGGCGATCCCGACCGCGATCGCCGCGCTGCTGATCCACTGCACGCGCCTCGCGCTGCTCGACCGCCGGCTCACGCGCGGCTTCGGCCTGGTCGGGCGGGAGGGCGCGCGATGATCGGCCTCGAATCGCTGTACACGCTCGCGGGGCTGATGTTCGCCGCGTTCGCGTGCTTCAACCTGACGGATCGCACGAACCCGCGCCGCATCGTCAATTTCGCGTTCTGGGCGATCTACGCGGTCACGTTCCTGTTCGGCGCGCTGCTGCCGCACTTCGTGACGGGCTGCCTCGCGATCGCGCTCGCGGTGCTCGCCGGCTCGGGCAAGCTCGGGCGCGGCAAGTCCGACGAAGCCGGGGAAGCCGCGGCCGTGCGCCGCGAGACGCTCGCGCAGCGTTTCGGCAACCGGCTGTTCCTGCCCGCGCTGCTGATTCCGGTCGTCACGCTGATCGGGACGTTCGCGCTGAAGGGCGTGCCGTTCGTCGACCAGAAGAGCGTGACGCTGATCTCGCTCGTGCTCGGCACGCTCGTCGCGTTCGCCGTCGCGCTCGCGATGCTGCGCGATTCGCCGGTGCATGCGGTGAGGGAGGCACGCCATACGATGGATGCGGTCGGCTGGGCCGCGATCCTGCCGCAGATGCTCGCGGCGCTCGGCGCGTTGTTCGCGGTCGCGGGTGTCGGCGGCGTGGTGTCGGGGCTCGTGAAGGAGTGGGTGCCGATCGATTCGCCGTTCGCGGTGGTCGCGGCCTACACGGTCGGCATGGCGCTGTTCACGATGATCATGGGCAACGGCTTCGCCGCGTTCCCCGTGATGACGGCCGGCATCGGCCTGCCGCTGATCGTCCACCAGTTCCACGGCAACCCGGCGATCGTCGGCGCGATCGGGATGTTGAGCGGCTTCTGCGGTACGCTGATGACGCCGATGGCCGCGAACTTCAACATCGTGCCGGCGGCGCTGCTCGAACTGAAGGACAAGAACGGCGTGATCAAGGCGCAGTGGCCGACCGCCGTGCTGCTGCTCGCCGTGAACACGTTGCTGATGTATGCGTTCGTATTCCGCTTCTGACTCGATGGACGAGATCCTCATGACCGACCGACTCACCCCCGAACTCGCGTCGAAGTTCGCGTCGCTCGCGCTCGCGCACCTGACCCGCGAATATCCGAACAAGCTCACGCATTCGCTCGCCGGCCCGCAAGACGTGCAGGGGCCGCGCGCGCTGCACCCGATCTTCTACGGCAGCTACGACTGGCACTCGTGCGTGCACGGCTACTGGCTCGTGCTGCGCGTGCTCGAACGCTACCCGGCATTGCCGGAGGCCGAACGCATCGTCGCGATCGTCGATGCGCACTTCACCGATGCGAACGTCGCCGGCGAGCGGGCGTACCTCGCGCTGCCGCACAACAGCGGCTTCGAGCGGCCTTACGGCTGGGCGTGGCTGCTCGCGCTCGCCGCGCAGCTCGAGCGGCTGGCGCTGAGGGGCGCGCTGCCGCAGGCCGCGCGCTGGGCGAAGACGATGGCACCGCTCACCGACCTGTTCGTGTCGCGCTTCGAGACCTTCCTGCCGAAAGCGACCTATCCGCTGCGCGTCGGCACGCACTTCAACACCGCGTTCGCGCTGGCGCTCACGCTCGACTTCGCGCGTGACACGCAGCGCGACGGGCTCGCGGCGCTGATCGTCGATACCGCGAAGCGCTGGCACCTGAACGATGTCGCGTGCCAGGCGTGGGAGCCGTCGGGCGACGAATTCCTGTCGCCCGCGCTGATGGAGGCCGAACTGATGCGGCGCGTGCTGCCGGCCGCCGAATTCGACGGCTGGTTCGCGCGCTTCCTGCCCGATCTCGCGCGCGGCGAGCCGGCGACGCTGTTCGAGCCGGCGACGGTCAGCGATCGCAGCGACGGCAAGATCGCCCATCTCGACGGGCTGAACCTGAGCCGCGCGTGGTGCCAGCGCGCGCTCGCCGGCGCGCTGCCGGAAGGCGACGCGCGGCGCGCGAAGCTGCTCGATGCGGCCGGCCGGCACCTTGCGAGCGCGCTCGCGCACGTGGCCGGCGACTACATGGGCGAGCACTGGCTCGCGACGTTCGCGTTGCTCGCGCTGGAGGCGTAGCGCGCGAAACCCCACGGGCGGCAAGGTCATCGATGCGCGGCTATACTCGCCGCTCGGGCCGCCTCGTGCCATCCATGTTGCGCGAGGCGGCCATCCCTTCGTTCGCCGCCTCGCCATGGACAAGCTCATTTCCTACGTCGCCGCGATCCACGGGCTCGCGGGCCCGGTGTCGATCGTGTCGCATGTCACGTCGCACGACCGCTGGACCGACGACGACGTCGAGGTCACGCGCGACGAAACCGAATACCGCTTCGACAACGGCGCGATCGTGCGCCGCTCGGTCGAGCAGGACCGCGCGCCGTCGGACCTGCTGTGCGCCGAGTGCTGGATCGACTACGACGTGCTTCGCCATCCCGATGCGCAGCCGATCGGCCCGACGCGGATGACGTTCGACAACGCGTGCCGCGAAACCTTCTGGCTGCGTTATCACCTCGCTTGAACGCTTGAACGCTTGACCGCTTGACCGCTTGACCGCGTGACTGCGTGACTGCGTGACCGAGTGACCGAGTGACCGAGTGACCGCGCACAGCCGCTTCAACCCGCCGGCGCGCCATCGGCCGCCTGCAGCAGCGGGGCGAGCCGCGTCGCCGCGTCGCGCATTTTCGGCACGTTCTCCAGCAGGTCGTTGAGCGTCGCGCGCGCGGTCGGCGCATGCACGGCGAGCGCCGCAAGCACGCGGCCGCTCGCCGCATCCTTCACCGGCACCGCGACGGCCACCATCCCGCGCACGAATTCCTCGTTGTCGATACCGACGCCGCGCGCGGCGAGCCGGTCGAGCTCGGCCGCGAGCAGTTGCGCATCGGTCAGCGTCCGGTAGGTCATCTTCTTCAGCGTGAGCCGCGCGAGCATCGCGTTGCGCTCCAGCGCATTCATCTGCGACAGGAACAGCTTGCCGCTCGCCGTGCAGTGCAGCGGCACGCGCATGCCGGGCCGCATCTCGAGCCGCAGCGGCTCGGTCGTCTCGACGCGTTCGACGTACAGCACCGTGTCGCCGTCGAGCGCGGTGAGGTTGCAGGTTTCGCCGAGCACGTCGACGAGCGCGCGCAGCACCGAGCGGCAGCCGCGCGTGAAGGCGTTGTTCGACAGCGCCGCGAGCGCGAACTGCGCGGCGCGCGGGCCGAGCGCGATGCCGCGGTCGTGGCCGCGCGAGTCGGGCATGTGGATCACGTAGCCGCGCGCCTCCAGCGACTCGATCAGCCGCAGCAGCGTCGCCTTCGGGATATGCAGCCGCGCGGCGAGCTGCGACAGCGTGTACGGCTGGCCGGCCGACGCGAGCGCTTCGAGCACGGCGAGGGCGCGCAGCACGCGCGCGTCGTCGGCGGGCGCGCCGTCGGGCAGCGCGGGGGCAGGTTCGCGCATGTGTCTCCTCCGTCGGGATCGGCGTGCGTCCCGGGATGGTGTGTGTGCGATGGAAATGAAACGAATTGAACGGTTTTTGTACCACATTCGCCGCGTGGACGATAAATCGGCTTGTACGTGCTCCGTGTGCTCAATAAATTTGGACGAAACATACCGGATTTTTTCAAAACCCCGGAACGGAGACACGGAATGACACGCAGCTTCGACTATGTCGTGGTCGGCGCGGGATCGGCCGGTTGCGTCCTCGCCAACCGGCTGTCCGACGGCGGCCGCCATACGGTGTGCCTGCTGGAAGCCGGCCCCGCCGACAGCTATATGTGGATCCACGTGCCGATCGGCTACGGCAAGACGATGTTCCACCCCGTGTACAACTGGGGCTTCCACACCGATCCCGATCCGAACATGCACAACCGCCGCCTGTACTGGCCGCGCGGCCGCACGCTCGGCGGCTGCAGCTCGATCAACGGGCTGATCTACGTGCGCGGGCAGCAGCAGGACTACGATCACTGGGCCGCGCTCGGCAATCGCGGCTGGAGCTGGCGCGAATGCCTGCCGTATTTCCGCAAGCTCGAACACAACACGCTCGGCGAAGGGCCGACGCGCGGCACCGGCGGCCCGCTGTGGGCTTCCGCGATCCGGCAGCGGCACGAACTCGTCGATGCGTTCGTCGCCGCGTCGAACCGGCTCGGCGTGCGCACCGTCGACGATTTCAACACGGGCGACCAGGAAGGCGTGGGCTACTACCAGCTCACCACGCGCAACGGGCTGCGCTGCTCGACGGCGGTGGCCTACCTGAAACCCGCGCGCGGGCGGCCGAACCTGCATGTCGAAACCGATGCGCAGGCGCTGAAGGTGCTGTTCGACGGCACGCAGGCGTCCGGCGTGCGGTACGTGCAGCACGGCAAGGTTCACGACGTGCGTGCGCTGCGCGAGGTGATCCTCGCGGCCGGCGCGCTGCAGTCGCCGCAACTGCTGCAGGTGTCGGGCGTCGGGCCGGCCGCGCTGCTTGGGCGGCACGGGATTCCGGTCGTCGCCGATCGGGCGGGCGTCGGCGAGAACCTGCAGGATCATCTGCAGATTCGTCTGATCTATGAAGTGACGAAACCGATCACGACCAACGACGAACTGCAATCGTGGGTCGGCCGCGCGAAGATGGGGCTGCAATGGGCGCTGTTCCGCGGCGGCCCGCTCGCGATCGGCATCAACCAGGGCGGGATGTTCTGCCGTGCGCTGCCGGACGAATCGGCGACGCCCGACATCCAGTTCCATTTCTCGACGCTGTCGGCGGATTCGGCGGGCGGCAGCGTGCATCCGTTTCCCGGCTGCACGTATTCGATCTGCCAGCTGCGGCCCGAATCGCGCGGCACCGTGCGAATCCGCACCGACGATGCGCGCGACGCGCCGTCGATCCAGCCGAACTATCTCGACACCGAGCGCGACCGCCGCACGACGGTGGCCGGCGTGCGCTTCGCGCGACGCGTCGCGGCCGCCGAGCCGATGGCGCCGCTGATGAAGCGCGAGGTGCGGCCGGGCGCGGACGCGCAGACGGACGACGAACTGCTCGAGTTCTGCCGGGAATACGGGCAGACGATCTTTCATCCGTCCGGTACGGCGAAAATGGGCGTCGCGAGCGATCCGCTCGCGGTCGTCGACGAGCGGCTGCGCGTGTACGGCACGCGCGGGCTGCGCGTGGTCGACTGCTCGATCATGCCGACCCTCGTATCGGGCAATACCAACGTGCCGATCGTGATGGTCGCCGAGAAGGCGTCCGACATGATCCTCGACGACGCGCGCGCCGCCGATCGCGGCCGCAGCGTCGCACCGGCCGCCGAGGCCGTCGCGTAGGGGCTCGCCACGCATCTTCCCGCGTGGCCCGTGCGCCTGCGCCCGGACGGCCGCCGCGCGTTCATCGATGCCCCCGCCGGTACGGCGCCGGGGCAGGTTGCGGCGCATCCTTACCTGGAGAAGCTCGCATGGCAATCGAATCCCGGGTCGTCCGACGCGTGGCCGCGGCCAGCGTGATCGGCGCGACCGTCGAGTGGTACGACTTTTTCCTGTACGGCGTGGTCGCCGGCATCGTGTTCGACAAGCAGTACTTTCCGGCGGGCGACCCGTTCGTGTCGACGATGCTCGCGTATGCGACGTTCGCGGTCGGCTTCGTCACGCGGCCGCTCGGCGGCTTGCTGTTCGGCCATCTCGGCGACCGCGTCGGGCGCAAGTCCGCGCTGATCCTGACGATGCTGATCATGGGCGTGTCGACGGCCGGCGTCGCGTTCCTGCCGACCTACGCGCAGATCGGCATGTGGGCGCCGGTGCTGCTGCTGACGCTGCGCGTGCTGCAGGGCATCGGCCTCGGCGGAGAGTGGGGCGGCGCGGTGCTGATGGCGTACGAATATGCGCCGCCGCACCGGCGCGGGCTGTACGCGAGCCTGCCGCAGATCGGGCTCGCGATCGGGCTGTGCCTCGCGGCCGGCGTGGTCGCGGCGCTGTCGCGCGTGCTGCCGGACGCCGCGTTCCTCGCATGGGGCTGGCGCGTGGCGTTCGCGGCGTCGCTGCTGCTCGTCGCGGTCGGCTTCTACATCCGCACGCGGGTGGCCGATACGCCCGAATTCGTCGCGCTCAAGCGCCAGCGGCGCGATACGAAGCTGCCGGTGGTCGAACTGCTCGCCAACTACCGGCAGGCGATCCTGCTCGGGATGGGCGCGCGCTATATCGACGGCGTGTTCTTCAACGTGTTCGCGGTGTTCTCGATCGGCTACATGACGCGCAACCTGTCGATCTCGCGCGGCGACGCGCTGCTCGGCGTGATGAGCGCGGCGGTCGTGATGTGCGGGTTCATCCCCGTGTTCGGCGGCCTGTCGGACCGGCTCGGCCGCGCGCGGGTGTACCGGTGGGGCGCGACGCTGTGCGGGCTGTCGGTGCTGCCCGCGTTCTGGCTGCTGCAGACGCAGTCGTCGAACCTGCTCGCCGTATGGCTCGCGCTGGTGATCCCGTTCGGGATCTTCTACGCGATGGCGTACGGGCCGGAGGCCGCGCTGTTCGCGGAGCTGTTCGATGCGAACGTGCGGTACACGGGCATTTCGTTCGTCTACCAGGTGTCGGGCATCTTCGCGAGCGGCCTGACGCCGATCGTCGCGACCGCGTTGCTGCGCGTGAACGGCGGTGCGCCGTGGCTCGTCGGGGTGTACGTGATGTTGTCTGCACTCCTGTCGATCGTGTCCGCGCGGGCGATCGAGAAGCGCGGAAGCGTGGCCGAGGTCGCGGTGCGCGCGATGTGACGGCAGGCGGGGCGGATGGAGCGGGCGGGGCGCGGGGCCGTTTCGACGGGGCGGTCGTCGGTCGTCGATCATCAGTCGGCGGCGCCCGTGTCCGCGCCCGCGCCGCTGATCGTTGCCGCCAACCGCTCGTCCGCTGCTGTCTGCCGTTCGGGCTCCCGATTGTCCGGGGGCGAGCCCGCGCCGCGACTGCCGCCGCTCGCCCGCGGTCGCCTGCCATTCACCGCCATTCCCCGCCGTTCGGCACCCTCGCACGCTGGTCCAAGCGAATCCGGCCCACTGGCCCTACCTGCCAAAAAACGGCCTGCCTACACTTTCCTCGACAGATCGCCGCATTGAAGCATCTGCACACGATCGACCCGAAGAGAACGATCAGGAGACAGGCATGACCAACAGGCAGTCGGCAGCATTCGCCCGCCCGGCGAGCGTACGCCCCGCATCAGTCAGTCGAATCGCCTCGCGCGCCCGTTGCGGCGCGGCAGGCAAGCCCGCGTCGGAGGTCTGACCATGTCGACCCCTTCCATCGAACGCACCGCGAGCGGTTTTGCCGGCGGCCGGTCGAACGATACGCGTTACGACCCGACCTACGATCCGCTTGTGTCGCCGGGGCCAGGTTGCGGCAAGCAGTACGCGCCGACCTACTGGGTCGCGACGGCCGGCAACCCGCCGCCCGACGACGGCCCCGTCACGCGCGACCTCGACGTCGACGTCGCGATCATCGGCGCCGGCTACACGGGCCTCGCGACCGCGCTGTGCCTCGCGCGGGACCATGGCATCAAAGCCGTCGTGCTCGAGGCCAACCGCACCAGCTGGGGCTGCAGCAGCCGCAACGGCGGGCAGGGGCAGAACGCGTCGGGCCGGCTGTCGCGCTCGCAGTGGATCGAGCGCTGGGGCAAGGACGTCGCGCTGAAGATGCACGACGAGATCCTCGAAGGCTTCGAACACTTCAAGTCGCTGGTGTCGGAAATCGACTGCGATCCGCAGCCGGGCGGCCATTTCCTGATCGCGCACCGTCCGCGCATCATGGCGAAGCTCGCGGCCGAGGCGAAGGTGTGGAAGGACGTGTTCGGCTACCCGTCCGAACTGCTGAGCGCGGAAACCTTCCGCCGTGAATTCATCAACGACCACGAGGCGGCCGGCGCGCTGCACGAGCCGGAAGGCATCGGCATCCATGCGCTGAAGCTCGCGTTCGGCTACCTGCGCCTCGCGCGCGCAGCCGGCGCGAAGGTGCATACGAGCAGCCCGGTGCTCGGCTTCGAGACGATCGACGGCGTGCACCATCTGCGCACGCCCGGCGGCGTCGTGCGTGCCCGGGCGGTCGGCATCGCGACCGGCGCGTACACGGCGCAGACGCTGCATCCGTCGCTGCGCAGCAAGGTGATGCCGATCCTGTCGAATTCGATGGTCACGCGCCCGCTCACCGACGCGGAAATCGACGCGTGCAATTTCCGCACGACGCAGGTGCTGACCGATACGCGTACGCTGCGCTTCTACTACCGTTTCCTGCCCGATCGCCGTCTGCAGATCGGCAGCCGCAGCGCGATCACCGGCGACGATGCACCGAACCCGCGCCATGTCGAATTGCTGAAGGAAGGGATGGCGCGCAAGTTTCCCGCGCTGCGCGGCGTGCAGATCGATTATTCGTGGTGGGGCTGGGTCGACGTGAGCCACGACATGATGCCGCGCGTGTGCCAGCCCGACCCGCGCCAGTCGGTGTACTACGCGCTCGGCTACGGCGGCAACGGCGTGTCGTATTCGCAGCAGGCCGGCCGCCGGCTCGCCGAACAGATCGCGGGGAAGGGCGCACGCCAGACGCTGCCGATCTTCACGTCGCCGCTGCCCGGCCACCCGTTCGCGCCGTTCCGGCGCATCGGGCAGCGGATGCTCTACCTGTCGTACTTCAGGAACGACGAAAAGCCATGAAAAAGCCCTGAACGCAGTGCACATCGCCCGGCGTGATGCAACGCGCGCCGGGCCGTCCAACACAAGAAAAGCAGCGGAAATCCGTGCGGCCGGGGCTGCAGGCGCCCCTGTACGCGCCGTCGCCGGCGGCGCCCGCGTTCACCCGACGGTGGCGCGGGCGGCGTCCGGACAACTGGATATGGAGAAGACATGCAACCCTCGATGAACCAGAGTGACCTGAAGTGTGGGCTCAAGCAGCGCCACATGACGATGATCGCGCTTGGCGGCGTGATCGGTGCCGGGCTGTTCGTCGGCAGCGGCGTGGTGATTCAGCAGACCGGGCCGGCCGCGATCCTGTCGTTCCTGATCACGGGCGGGCTGGTCGTGCTCGTGATGCGGATGCTCGGCGAGATGGCCTGCGCGATGCCGGCCGTCGGCTCGTTCTACGAATACGCACGGCTCGCGTTCGGCAACTGGCGCGGGCCCGGCAAGATGGCGGGTTTCCTCACCGGCTGGATGTACTGGTATTTCTGGGTGATCGTCGTCGCGCTCGAAGCGGTCGCCGGCGCCAAGCTGATCCAGTTCTGGCTGCCCGACACACCGGCGTGGATCATCAGCCTCGCGCTGCTGGTCGTGCTGACGCTCACGAACCTGATCTCGGTCGGCAGCTACGGCGAGTTCGAGTTCTGGTTCTCGTCGATCAAGGTCGGCGCGATCATCGTGTTCCTGTTCCTCGGCGGCCTCTACGTGCTCGGCCTGTGGCCCGCGTCGATGCACACGACTTCCGTGCTGCCGACGCTGCTCGGCCACGGCGGCTTCATGCCGCTCGGCATCGGGCCGGTGATGAGCGGGGCGGTCGCGGCCACCGGCTTCTACTTCGGCGCCGAGATCGTCACGATCGCGGCGGCCGAGGCCAAGGAGCCCGCGAAAGCCGTCGCGAAGGCCACCAATTCGGTGATCACCCGCGTGCTGGTGTTCTACGTCGGCTCGGTCGCGCTTGTCGTCGCGCTGGTGCCGTGGAATTCGCATCAGATGGCCACGCCGTACGTCAGCGCGCTCGAAGTGATGGGCCTGCCGGCCGCCGCCAACGTGATGAACGCGATCGTGCTGACGGCCGTGCTGTCCGCGCTCAACTCGGGCCTCTATGCGGCGTCGCGGATGCTGTTTGCACTGACCCGTCACGGCGATGCGCCGGCCGCACTCGCGAAGGTCAACAAGCGCGGCGTGCCGGTGCGCGCGATCCTGCTCGGCACGGTGTTCGGCTACGTGTCGGTCGTGATGTCGTACGTGTCGCCCGATACCGTGTTCGCGTTCCTCGTCAATTCGTACGGCACCGTCGCGCTGTTCGTGTACGTGCTGATCGCGTTCTCGCAACTGCGCCTGCGCAAGCGTCTCGACCCGGTGGCCGCGAGCAAGCTGCGCGTCAGGATGTGGGCGTACCCGTACCTCACCTGGGTCGCGATCGTCGGCATGGTCGGCATCCTCGTCGCGATGGCGTTCATCCCGGACCAGCGCAAGCCGCTGTGGCTCGGCGTCGCAAGCCTCGCCGTGCTGGTCGTCGCTTACGGACTCACGCGCCGCAGCCGCCGCGAGCATCTCGACGACAGCGAACTGCTCGCGTATCCGCCGCGGTAATGCCCGGTAACGCATGACGTCGAAGGCCCGGCATGCAAGCCGGGTCTTTGCGCATGCGGCGCCGGCGGCGGCCCGATGGATCGCGCGGCCAACTATCGGGCCGCGCGATAGAACCGATCGGAGGATGCGACTTTATGTCGGCGGCCGGCGCGACTAGCATGGACGAATCGATTCACGGGCGTGCCCCGCGGGGGGCGCCCTCATCCGCGAACGAGGACAGACGATGGAACATCGGGCACGCGAGCGCGACGAGCAGGCCGATATCAAGACGACGACGTGCTACATGTGCGCGTGCCGCTGCGGCATCCGCGTGCACCTGCGCGACGGCGAGGTGCGTTACATCGACGGCAATCCGGAGCATCCGCTGAACCAGGGCGTCATCTGCGCGAAAGGTTCGTCGGGGATCATGAAGCAGTATTCGCCCGCGCGGCTCACGCAGCCGCTGATGCGCAAGCCGGGCGCCGAGCGCGGCGACGCGCAGTTCGAGCCGGTGTCGTGGGACGTCGCGTTCGACGTGCTCGAAAAGCGCCTCGCGCACCTGCGCGCGACCGACCCGAAGCGGTTCGCGCTGTTCACCGGCCGCGACCAGATGCAGGCGCTCACCGGCCTGTTCGCGAAACAGTTCGGTACGCCGAACTATGCGGCGCATGGCGGCTTCTGTTCGGCGAACATGGCGGCCGGGATGATCTACACGATCGGCGGCTCGTTCTGGGAATTCGGCGGGCCCGATCTCGACCACGCAAAGCTGTTCTTCATGATCGGCACCGCGGAAGACCACCATTCGAATCCGCTGAAGATCGCGCTCGGCAAGTTCAAGCGCGCGGGCGGCCGCTTCATCGCGATCAATCCGGTGCGCACCGGCTACGCGGCGATCGCCGACGAATGGATTCCGATTCGCCCCGGCACCGACGGCGCGCTGTTCATGGCGCTGATGCACGAGCTGATCGCGCGCGACGCGTTCGACCTCGAATTCGTGTCGCGCTTCACGAACGCGGCCGAGCTGGTCGACCAGCGCGACGGCGCCGACACGTTCGGGCTGTTCGTGCGTGACGCCGGCGCGCCGGAAGTCAACGCGCTGTATCCGCAGAACCGGATGTGGTGGGACACGAAGACGAACCGCGCGGTGCTGCATCACACAGAAGGCGCCGAACCGGCGCTCGACGGCCGCTACACGCTCGACGACGGCACGCCCGTCGCGCCGTCGTTCACGCTGCTGCGCGAACAGGTGGCCGGTTGCACGCCCGAGTGGGCGGCCGACATCACCGGCATCGCGGCCGACACGATCCGCCGCCTCGCCCGCGAGATGGAGACGGTCGCGCGCGAGCACGCGATCGAGCTGCCGGTGCGCTGGACCGACTCGTGGGGCAAGGAACACACGACGGTGAAGGGCGTGCCGATCGCGTTCCATGCGATGCGCGGGCTCGCCGCCCATTCGAACGGCTTCCAGACGATCCGCGCGCTCGCGGTGCTGATGTCGCTGCTCGGCACGATCGACCGGCCGGGCGGCTTCCGGCACAAGGCGCCGTATCCGCGCGCGGTGCCGCCGTCGGCGAAACCGCCGAACGATCCCGCCCAGGTCAGACCGAACACGCCGCTTGCGACCGGCCCGCTCGGCTGGCCCGCCGGCCCCGAGGACCTGTTCGTGCATCCGGACGGCACGCCCGCGCGGCTGGACAAAGCGTTCTCCTGGGAATACCCGCTCGCGGTGCACGGGCTCATGCATTCGGTGATCACCAATGCGTGGCGCGGCGATCCCTATCCGATCGATACGCTGCTGATCTTCATGGCCAACATGGCGTGGAATTCGTCGATGAACACGACGGAAGTGCGCAAGATGCTGGTCGACAAGCGCGACGACGGCGAATACCGGATCCCGTTCCTCGTCGTGTGCGATGCGTTCGCGTCGGAGATGACGGCGTTCGCCGACCTGATCCTGCCCGACACCACCTACCTCGAACGGCATGACGTGATGTCGGTGCTCGACCGGCCGATCTCCGAATTCGACGGCCCGGTCGACTCGGTGCGCGTGCCCGTCGTGCCGCCGACCGGCGAGTGCAAGCCGTTCCAGGAAGTGCTGATCGAGCTCGCGAGCCGGCTGAAGTTTCCGGCCTTCACGACGGCGGACGGGCAGCGCAAGTACCGCGACTATCCGGATTTCGTCGTCAACTTCCAGACCGCGCCCGATTCGGGCACCGGCTTCCTGATCGGCTGGCGCGGCAAGGACGGCGACAAGGCCGTCGTCGGCGAGCCGAACCCCGACCAGTGGAAGCGTTACGCGGAGAACAACTGCGTGTACCACCACCGGTTGCCGGAGCCGCTGCAGTACATGCGCAACTGCAACGGGCCTTACATGCAGTGGGCGGTCGACAACGGGATGCGCAAGTTCGGCGTGCCGATCGTGATCCAGCTCTACTCGGACGTGATGCAGAAATTCCGGCTCGCCGCGCAGGGGCGTACGTCGGGCCGCCAGCCGCCCGACCATTTGCGCGAACGCATCGCGCGTTATTTCGATCCGCTGCCGTTCTGGCACCGGTCGCTCGAAAGCGGGTTGACCGACGCGGGCCGCTATCCGCTCGCGGCGATCACGCAGCGGCCGATGGCGATGTACCACTCGTGGGATTCGCAGAACGCGTGGCTGCGGCAGATCCACGGCGAGAACCATCTGTTCGTGAACCCCGTGACGGCCGCCGCGCAGCAGATCGACGACGGCGCGTGGATCTACGTCGAATCGCCGTGGGGCAAGGTGCGTTGCCGCGCACGCTACAGCGAGGCCGTGGAGCCCGGCACCGTGTGGACGTGGAACGCGATCGGCAAGGCGGCCGGCGCGTGGAACCTCGGGCCGCAGGCGGGTGAGTCGCAGCGCGGTTTCCTGCTGAACCACGTCATTACCGACGAGCTGCCGGATGCGGCGCGCGACGGCGCGCGGATGTCGAACTCCGATCCGATCACCGGGCAGGCCGGCTGGTACGACGTGCAGGTGCGGATCTATCCGGCCGAAGCCGATGCGGCGACCACGCTGCCGCAGTTCGCGCCGATGCCGGCGCTGCCCGGCACGCCGCGCGTGCTGCAGCGCGTGCAGGCGTATTTCGCGGGCACCGGCGCATTCGCCGCGCGGCTGCGGCGCGCGACTTCCGCCGGCCCCAAACCTGACGACCGTTGATCGAAGGAGCACGACCATGACCCAGATGGCCCTCGTCATCGACCTGAACGTGTGCGTCGGCTGCCATGCCTGCGTGACGAGCTGCAAGGAATGGAACACGTCGGGCGAAGCCGGCAGTCTCGCCGATCTGCGCCCGTACGACGACGATCCGTCCGGCACCTTCTTCAATCGCGTGCAGACGTACGAAGCGGGCGTATTCCCGATGACCGACACGATCCATTTCCCGAAGTCGTGCCTGCATTGCGAGGATCCGCCGTGCGTGCCCGTCTGTCCGACCGGCGCGAGCTACAAGCGCAAGTCGGACGGGATCGTGCTGGTCGACTACGACAAGTGCATCGGCTGCAAATACTGCGCGTGGGCGTGCCCGTACGGCGCGCGCGAACTCGACGAAGGCCGCAAGGAGATGACGAAGTGCACGCTGTGCGCGGACCGCATCGACAACGACGCACTGCCCGAACGCGACCGGAAACCGGCGTGCGTGCTCGCGTGCCCGACGTCGGCGCGGCTGTTCGGCGACGTGCACGATCCGGAGTCGGACGTGTCGCGCGCGATCCGCGAACGCGGCGGTTATGCGTTGATGCCCGAATGGGGCACGCGGCCGTCGAACCATTACCTGCCGCGCGTGAAGACCGAAGCATCGTGCGCATGCGGCAGCGGCGGCGGATGCGGCAGCGGGTCGACCGGCCGCGACGAGAGCGACTCGTTCGAAGCCCGCGCGGCGCGCGGCGACGTCGATCTCGTATCGCTCGCGACGCAGCGCTGAGCCCCGCGCTTTTCATCCAGAACCAGACGGAGTTGCCATGCGTCCAGCCTTTTCGGTCGTTTTCCTCACCACGCTGTGCGGCGCCGCACAGGGTTTGCTGTTGACGCTCGTGAGCGTCGAGGCGCTCGCGCGCCTGGCCGGCGTCGACGTGGCCGCCGCGTTCTACGTGACCGGCGCCGCGCTGTCGGTCGCGCTCGGCGTGCTCGGCCTGTTCGCGTCGTTCTTCCATCTCGGCCACCCCGAACGCGCGTGGCGCGCGATCGCGATGTGGCGCACGTCGTGGCTGTCGCGCGAATGCATTGCGCTGCCGGTGTTTCTCGCGTGCGCGTTCGCGTATGGCGTGGCCCACCTGTTCGGCTGGCCCGGGACGTTGCTGATCGGCGCGGCCGGCGCGCTCGCGAGCGTCGCGCTGTTCGTGTGTACCGCGATGATCTACGCGTGCCTGCGTTTCCTGCAGGAATGGGCGAGCCCGTTGACGCTCGTGAACTTCGTGCTGCTCGGCTGCGCGTCGGGCTGCACGCTGGCGACGGCTTGCGCCGCGTGGCTCGCGCCGGCGCTGGTCGGCCGGCTCGCGGCGGCCGCGTGCGTGCTGACGCTCGCGGGCTGCGTCGCACGGCTCGCGTCGCTCGCGCGCAATGCGCGGCTGCGGCCGAAGTCGACCGTGCAGAGCGCGACCGGTATTCGCCACGAGAAGGTCGAACAGAAATCGCGCGGTTTCACGGCCAGCGCGTTCAATACGCGGGAGTTCTTTCACGGGCAGGGCAACGGCACGTTGCGTGCGGTGAAGGCCGGCTTCCTGACCGGCGCATTCGCGGTGCCGTTCGTGCTGACCGGCGCGGGCGCGCTCGCGCCGACGTCGGTCGCGGCGGCCGTCGTGCTCGGCGCGGCATTCGTGATCCAGTATGCGGGGCTGGTCGCGGAACGCTGGTTCTTCTTCGCGGATGCGCGGCATCCGCAGAACATCTACTACCAGCGCGCGTCATGACGTTGCGCGCGTGCCGCCGCGCGGCGCTAGAAGGTCGCCGCGAGCGCGCCGGCCGCTTCCTGCAGGCGCGGCACGCAGTCGAGCAGTCGCGACAGCGGTGCGCGCGACACGGGCGCATGCACGGCGACCGCGGCGATGCACGCGCCGTCGTCGCCGACGACCGGTGCCGCGATGCACGCGATGCCCGCGACGAATTCCTCGTTGTCGATCGCGACGCCCTTGTGCGCGGTGCGGTCGAGTTCGGCTTCGAGCAGTTCGGGATCGGAGATCGTATTCGGCGTGTAGCGCGGCAGCGCCAGCGCGCGCACCAGCGCGGCGCGCTCGTCGCGCGGCAGCAGCGCGAGCAGCAGCTTGCCGCTGGCGCTGCAATGCGCGGGCACGCGCGAGCCGGGCTTCAGGTCGAGCCGCAGCGGCCAGTCGGCTTCGACGCGGTCGAGATAGACGACTTCCGTGTCGTGCAGCGCGGTGAGGTTGCAGGTTTCGCCGAGATCGGCGACGAGCCGTTCGAGGATCGCATGGCGCAGCCGGCGCGCGCCCGCATGCAGCATCACGCCGGTGCCGAGCCGGGCGAGGCGCGGGCCGATCGCGTACGCGTTCTTGCGGCCCGGCTCGCGGATCACGAGGCCACCGGCTTCGAGCGACGCGAGCATCCGGTGCAGTGACGCCTTCGGGATATCGACTTCGCGCACGAGATCGGCGAGCGACACGGCATCGCCGGCCTGGACGAGATGTTCGAGCAGCGCGAAGGCGCGCAGCGTGGGCGTATCCGCGGGCAGCATGGCAGGCGTTCCGGAAACTGGACTGCGGCCATTGTACCGAACGGCCCGACAGGCCGGCCGCGCGGGGCGGCGGGTGCGGCAAGCCGGTACGGACTGCCTGCGATGGAACGAATCGTTCCGTAAACAAGGATCGACGCCCGCGCATCGGATAACGACACGCAAACACCGACAAACACCGACAAAGACAGGCAACGACAGGAGCGCAACGCAATGGAAGGGGTGACGAACAAGCCGGACTGCATGGTGTCGGTCCGCGAACGGTTCGGGTTCGATTCGGACCTGATGGTGCCCGCGTTCAGCGCGCGCGACGACCACGTGCCCGATATCGACGACGCATACCGTTTCAACCCGGACGTCACGCTCGCGATCCTCGCCGGCTTCGCGCGCAACCGCCGCGTGCTCGTGCAGGGGATGCACGGCACCGGCAAGTCGACGCATATCGAACAGGTCGCGGCGCGGCTGAACTGGCCGTGCGTGCGCGTGAACCTCGACGGCCACATCAGCCGG
Organism: Burkholderia sp. ZZQ-2; assembly: GCF_050768715.1. Lineage (NCBI taxonomy): Bacteria > Pseudomonadati > Pseudomonadota > Betaproteobacteria > Burkholderiales > Burkholderiaceae > Burkholderia > Burkholderia sp. ZZQ-2. The sequence continues at coordinate 18,847 of NZ_LDVA01000070.1, forward strand.
CTCGACCTCGTCGGCAAGGATGCGATCGTCGTGCGCGACGACGTGCAGGTGACCGAGTTCCAGGAAGGCATCGTGCCGTGGGCGCTGCAGCGGCCCGTCGCGCTGATCTTCGACGAATACGATGCGGGGCGGCCCGACGTGATGTTCGTGATCCAGCGGATTCTCGAACGCGACGGCAAGTTCACGCTGCTCGACCAGAACCGCGTGATCCATCCGCATCCGTCGTTCCGGCTGTTCGCGACGGCGAACACGGTCGGGCTCGGCAACCTGAACGGGCTGTATCACGGCACGCAGATGCTCAACCATGCGCAGATGGATCGCTGGAACGTGGTCGCCACGCTCGACTATCTGCCGCGCGACGAGGAGATCGGCATCGTGCGCGCGCGCGTGCCCGAACTCGCCGACGAAGCCGGCCGCCCGCTGCTCGAATCGATGGTGAGCCTCGCGGAGCTGACGCGCAACGGCTTCGCGACCGGCGATTTGTCCACGCTGATGTCGCCGCGCACGGTGATCAACTGGGCCGAGAACTGCCAGATTTTCCGCGATCCGGCACTCGCGTTCCGGCTCACGTTCCTGAACAAGTGCGACGACGCCGAGCGGCCCGTCGTCGCCGAGTATTACCAGCGCTGTTTCGGCGAGGAACTGGCGG
>NZ_LDVA01000071.1:0-22652 GCF_050768715.1 Burkholderia sp. ZZQ-2
CGTGCTCGTGGCTGCCGCTCGCGTTCGGCGATTCGTCGATTGCATGGCTGGTCGTCGGCATCGTGCTGCTCGACGTCGGCGGGCAGGCCGTCCACGTCGTCAACCAGAGCATGATTCTCAGCACGCGGCCCGATGCGCACGCGCGCCTCGTCGGCTGCTACATGCTGTTCTATTCGGCCGGCAGCGGGCTCGGCGCGATTGCATCGACGATGATGTATGCGCGCGCCGGATGGACGGGCGTCTGCGTGCTCGGCGCGGTCGTGAGCGTGGCGGCGCTCGGCGTCTGGGCCGCGACGCTCAGGCGCGCGTGACGCGTGCCGGCGTCGCGCATCGGATGGGGGGATCAGCCGGCCCTGCGCAGGCGGCCGGCACGCGAACCGGCCGCGCACGCGCACCGGTTCGGTTTCCCGTTCGGCGCGCAGATCGCGCGCCACGGGCGCTCAACCTGCCGCCCGGATCGCCTCTTCGTACACGCCGGCCACGCGCCGCGCGATCACCGCGTTGTCGAAATGATCGCGTGCATAGCGCTTGCACGCGGCCTCGTCGGGCAGCGTGATCGCGCCCGACAGCGCGGCACCGAGCCCTTCCGCGATCGCGTCCGCGCCGGTGGACGGCAGCACGAGATCGTCGGACAGCCCGGCCACCGCCTCCGGCAGCCCGCCGACCGGCGTGACCAGCACGGGCGTGCCGGACGCGAGCGATTCGACGGTGATCAGCCCGAAGCCTTCGAGCGCGACCGTCGGCACGACGCTGACCGTCGCCGCGCGGTACAGCGCGGCGAGATGGTTGTCCGGCACGAAGCCGAGCAGCTTCACGTTGTCCTGCAGGCCTGCCGCATCGATGCGCTGCTGCAGTTCCTCGCCGATCTTGCCCTTGCCGGCGATCAGCAGCAGCACGTCCGGGTGACGGTGCTTGAGGAGGCCGATCGCGTCGATCAGGTCCTCCAGCCCCATGCGCCGCACGAGCCGGCGCACGGCCAGCACGATCGGCCGGTCCTGCGGCAGTTGCAGCTTGTGCCGCGCCTCGGCGGGCGTGAGCGGCGTGTCGAACTGCGCGGTATCGACGCAACCGGGAATCACGCGCACACGCGACGGATCGATCCCGTAGCGGTTCGTCAGGATCTGGCCGAACGCCTGCGACAGCACGATCAGCCGCGACGAACGCGTATAGACGGCCTGCTCGAGATAACGCTTCGCGCGCTGGCCGAGCGACGCGGCGCCCTCGACCTGGCTTTCGTCGGCCCACGGGCCCTGGAAGTGCGACACCTGCGGAATCCCGCGCGTGACGTCGAGGCCCGGGAACGTGTACAGCGCGAAGTGCGACGAGATCACGTCCGGCCGCTCGCTGCGGATCTCCTCGCGCAGCGCGCGCCGCGCGGCGAGCATGCGGCGCGCGAGCGGCTCCGATGCGGGGCCGAAGCCCTGGATCGCGCCGCCCGTGTCGTCGGCGACCCTCTGCGAGCCGGCGACGAGCCCGCGCACCTCGACGCCCGCGCCCGGCAGCGCGCCGACGAGCGAGTAGTACATCCGGTCGAGGCCGCCCGCGCGTTCGGGGAACCAGTGCATGCCGATCTGCAACGATTTGATCGGCCGGGAAGAGTGGGACATTACGATTGCTCCTGCGTCACTGCATGCTCGACCCGCTCGAAGGCGGACGGCTGCGTGGGTTGGCCGATGCGCCGGTAGAGCGCGACATACTGGGCGCCCATGTGCGCCCAGCCGAAACGGGTCATCAATTCGCGGGCCGCGTCGCCCATCGCGCGGCACGTGTCGCGCGACGCCGCGAGCGAGCCGATCGCCTGCGCGAGCGCGGCCGGATCGTCCGGGTCCTCCAGCACGATCCCGCATTCGCGCGTGATGATTTCGGCGCCGCCCGCCGTACGCGCGGTGACGACCGGCAGCCCGGCCGCCATCGCCTCCAGCAGCGACAGGCTCATCGCTTCGTAGCGCGACGGGAATACGTAGGCGTCGACCGAGCGCATCAGCGTCGGCATGTTTTTCACGAGGCCGAGGAAATGCACGCGCGCATCGATGCCGAGCGCGCGCGCCTCTTCCGGATACGGGCTGCCGGGCAGATAACCGGCCACCGCCAGGTGCACGTTCGCCGGCAGCTTCGTCAGCGCCTTCAGCACCGTGCCGAGGTTCTTGCGCGGCGTGCGCAGGTCGCCGACGAACAGCAGCAGGAACGCGTCGTCCGGCAGCTTGAACGCCGCGCGGTCGGCCTGCGCACCGGCGAACGCGCTGCCGTCGACGCCGTTGTAGATCACGCTGATCTTGCGGCTGTCGATGCCGAGCCCGGCGATCTCGTCGGCCACCTTCTGCGACACGGCGGTAATCGCGCGCGACCGCTTGTACGCCCAGCGCTCGAGCGTGGTGTTCACGCGCGTATAGACGTACTGATAGGCCGACCACAGCCCCTTCGTCGGCCCGAACGGATAGTACGGACTCTTGAACCAGCCGCCGTGCACGAAGTGCGCGGTATTCACGTCGGCCTTGATCCACGAGATGAAGCCGTTCACGTGCAGCACGTCGTATTCGCTGCGGTGCGCGCGCAGCCAGGCCGCGCTCTTCAGCGCGAACACCTGCTGCTTGACGAGATTCGACGGCCAGAAGCCGCCGACCTTCACCGGCACCCAGCGCACGCGCGGGTCGGCCAGCAGCTCGGGCGCGACGTGCGACGCGACCAGCGTGACCTCGTAGTTCTCGGCCAGCGCCGCGCGCGCGATTTCGTAATTGACGCGGCCCTGGCCGTCGTTATGTCGCACGACGTGCGTGACGATCGCGATTCTCAATGGTCGCCTCCCCGTGAATGCGCGGCGGCCAGCAGGCGTTGTGCCTTTTGCCAGTGCGCCGCGGCTAGTATCGAAAAAATGGCTGTGAACATCAGCAGGCCGCCCGTGCCGATCAGCGAGTTCGTGAACACGAGCATCGCGAAGGTCGACAGGCACAGGCTCAGGCACGCGCCGACGAACTTGTCATTGCGCAGCTTGAATGCCGCACGCAGCGTGCGGCCGAACAGCATCACGACGCCGGCGAGATACAGCAGCGTGCCGGGCCAGCCGAGCACGAACGGCACGTTCATCACGCCGCTGTCGAAGCTGCCGTACTTGCCGAGCTCGCCGCTGTCGCTCGACAGCTTCGTGGATGCACCCGTCGCGCCCATCCCCTCGCCGGCGACGTCGGTGAACGCCGTCTGCGCGAAGGTGGCGTAGAACTTGTTGCGGTCGTCGTAGCTGCGGTCGTCCTTCAGGTTCGTGATCGACTGCAGGCGCGCGCCGAGACGGTCGGCCACCGGCCCGACGGTCAGGAGCGGCACGCACAGCCCGACCAGCACGACGCCGCTGATCAGGATCCGCATCCGCACGCGGTTGCTCGACTGCACGAGCTGGATCGCGAGCGCGATCACCCAGCCGCCCCAGGTCGAGCGCACGAGACACAGCGCGAACGACACGAAGCCGGCCGCGCCCGCGAACCAGCGGATCTTCTGCGGCGCGGCGAACACGAACACCAGCGCGCCCATGATCGCGAACGCGAACGGCCCGGACGAGTTCATCGTGCTGAACACGCGCACGCCGTACGGCACCGGCTCGCCCTGCGAACCCATGTCGGAGCCGATCATCCACAGCACGTCCCACTGCGGCATCACGAAGTACTGCACGACGCCGTACAGGCCCATCACGAGCATGCCCCACATGAACGTGGACAGCAGCACGTCGCGGTATTCGGGATAGTCGCGGGCGTTGACCATGATGTGAAAGCCGATCAGCACCGGGTACACCCAGTTCGCGAGGTCGTAGGTCGCGGCCATCACGCCGCTCGACACGATCCCGACGAGGTACGCGTACGCGAGCCCGAACAGCATCAGCAGGATCGGGATTCCGCGCCGCTGCGCGAGCACGCGGTAATGCCGGATCAAACCCAGGCCGGCGATCATCGTCACCGCGAGCGGCGCGACCTGGATCAGGCTCGTCGGCGTGAACGCGCCCTTCGACCAGTCGGCGAGACGCCGCACTTCCGGGCTCAGGAACCACACCCACCACATGAAGCCGACGTAGCGCGCCGGACTCTTGAAATACAGCCAGATGCCGACCGCGATGGCCAGCACCGGAAACGCGAGCGTCAGCACCTTGCCCTGGTGAATGGCGATCAGCGCGGCGGTGAAGGACCACAGCCCGGCCTGCCCGACCCAGTGCTTCCGCTCGGGCAGCCAGTTGCGGCGGCGCGACGGCGCGCGTTCGGCGGCAATCGTACTCATCGATCCGCTCTCACCGCGACGACGGGCGCGAATCCGCGAGCGGCATCGCCAGGCCCGCCGCCGCCGGCGTCCGGCGCCGGCGCAGCATGTCGCGCGTGATCCGCACGTGCTGCTCGGCGAACGCCTGCGTGGTCAGGTCGCGCTCGCGCAGGCACGCGGCGGCGGCCCGCGCGCAGCCCAGCGCCGCGACCGGATCGGCCGCGAAGCGATCGGCGGCCTGGCGCATCGCCTGTGCGTCGAAGGCCGGCACGTAGGCGGCCGTATCGTGCGGGAAGTAGTCGCTGAGCCCGCCGACGTCGGACACGATCATCGGCTTGCCGACCGCGGCCGCCTCGAGCATCACGGTGATGCCCGACGCGTGGAAATTCGGCCGCAGCGGCACGACGATCACGTCGGCCCATGCGTACAGTTCGTGCTGCTTCGCGAGCCCCGACGCCGAGCCGATCTTCACGTTCGGCGCATGCCACTCGCGCGGCACGCGGCGCCGCGTCGCCAGCCGCACGTCGTAGCGCGCATCGCCGCCGAACGCGGCGAGGAACGTGCGCCAGTCGCGGTCGCGGTCGTTGCCGATCGCCGCGATCCGCAGCGGCCGGTTCGGTTGCCATTGCTGCGGCTCGACGATCGGGAAATCCTGCGTGTTCAGCCCGTAGTAGACGAACTCGGCTTCGCGGCCGAGATAACGACGGCACAGGTCGGCGTTGTCGCGGGCCAGCGTGGTCAGCGCGTCGGCGCGCGCGATCAGCTTGCGGTACAGCCAGCGGCGCGGGCCGCCGAAGCTGCCCCACTTGTCGAACAGCCACACGCTCTGCGCGAGCAGCAGCGGACGTTTGCCCTGCTCGCCGGCCAGCTTCAGGATCAGCGACGCCGCAAGGTGCTCCTGCTCCGTGTGCGTCCAGATCACGTCGGTGTTCAGCAACGCGGCACGGTTGCGCCATGCATGCACGACGTCGAAGCCGAGCGCCGCCTTCAGCGCGCGGCGCACGAGGCTGGCGACGCGGCTCTCGCCGCCGTCCTGCGAATAGGTCAGCCGGAATTCATCGGATTCGGCGTGGTGATAACCGTACAGGCAGCCGATGTTCTCGCCTTTCCGGTAGGTACGCGGATCGGCGCCGTGGAACAGATGGACATGGACCTTGGTTGCAGTCATTCGAGCCCTTCTCCGGGTTCGGCCGCGCGGCGTTGCGCGCGCGGCTCGTTCAAGACGTCACCGGCGGCATCGCCGCACGGTGGGGGGCAAGGTTCGCGCGGCGGGCATCGCGCGCGCCGCGGCGCACCGCGCGCCACTGCTCGCGGATCCGCTCGCGCTTCGACGTATGCAGCGACAGCAGCACGTGCGCAAGGCCCGGATAGACGCGCGTACCGACCAGCGTCCACCACCACCACGCGATTTCGCGCCGCACGGGCGGCAGGTGCTCACGCAGGATCAGGTGCAGGTTGTATGCGCCGTTGCTGATCGCATTCAGCGACGCGGCATCGCGCCGGTCGTCGTCGAAGCGTTCCGCCGGAAAATGATCGACCGCGATCGCCGGGTCGTAGACGAGCTTCCAGCCGGCGCGCTGCACGTGCATGCTGAAACCCATGTCGTTGTGCACCTGCGCACCGGCGCCGCGCAGCCGCGTGTCGAAGCGCAGCCGCTCGATCGCGGCACGGCGGTAGCTCATGTTCGCGCCTTTCAGCATGTCGACTTCGCGCATGCCGCCAACGCCGAGGTGATGATTGCCGACGATCTTGCCGGACAGCGTGAGCTGGCCGACGAGCTCGCGCGATTCGTCGAGCACGCGGCCCTTCTCGTGCACCCAGTCGCGGCCGCCGACCGCGCCCACGCGCGGGTCGGCCTCGAACGCCGACTCGACGCGGGCGAGCCAGTCGGGGTGCGGCGCCGCGTCGTCGTCGGTGATCGCGACGATGTCGCCGTTCGCCGAGTCGAGCCCCTTGTTCAGCGCGGCGACCTGGCCCGGCACATCGACCGGCACGATGCGCAGCGGCAGCGCGCCGCCGACCGCCGGATCGGCAAGCCGTTCGTGCGTGGCATCGTCCTCCGGGCGCGCGACGACGATCACCTCGTCGGGCAGCCGCTGCTGCCGCTGCAGCGCCAGCAGGCAGCGCGCGAGGTCGGCGGGGCGCCGATAGGTCGGAACGAGCACGGAAATTTTCATCGTTGGTTCTCCTGTCGACCGGGCAGGCGGCACGCGCGGCCCACCCGGTTACGTGCGATTCGGATCAGGCGCTCAGGTATTCATGCACGGCCGCATAACCGCGGCCGTAGCCGCGCGCTTTCGGCGGCACGCCGTTGAAGATCCCGCCTTCCAGATCGACGCCCGCGGTACGCAGGCGCTTGATCGCGTCGGCGATCTCGCCTTCGGTATGCATGCCCGAGCGCAGCACGAGGAACGTCGAACCGGCCATGCGACCGATGATGGTCGCGTCGGTCACCGCCAGCACCGGCGGCGAATCGATCAGCACGACGTCGTAGCGCTTGCCGAGCCCTTCGAGGTATTGCGGCAGGCGCGTCGACATCAGCAGCTCCGACGGGTTCGGCGGGCGCGTGCCGGCCGAGATGAACGACAGGCCCTGCACCGGCGTCTCGCGCACGGCGTCCTCGAGCGCCGACTGGTCGCTCAGCAGCTCGGACAGGCCCGGCTGCGAGGTGAAGCCGAAGTAGCGGTCGAGCAGGCCGCGGCGCATGTCGGCGTCGATCAGCAGCACGCGTTTGCCCGAATGCGCGAGCAGCACCGCGAGGTTGACCGTCAGGAAGCTCTTGCCGATGCCGGGCGTCGGGCCCGTCAGCACGATCACGCGGTTCTTCGCGTCCATCATCGCGAACTGCATCGCGGTGCGCAGGCTGCGCAGGCTCTCGACGCTCAGATCCTTCGGACGCAGGCTCGCGAGGATCGGCCGTGTGCGGCTGCCGCTCTTCTCGGCCGCCGCGTCGAGCTTCACCTGCTCGGCGCTTTGCGGCACCAGCCCGTACAGCGGCAGGTTGAACGTGCGCTCGATGCGGTCGGGGTCCTCGATGCCCTGGAACAGGTTGCGGCGCAGGAACACGACGCCGGTGCCCAGGATCAGCCCGAGGAACACCGCGGCCGACAGGATCAGCACCTTCTTCGGCTTGACCGGGGCGCCCGGACGCAGCGCGGAGTCGACGAGGTGGATGTTGCCGCCCGTGCCGGCCTTCTGCACCGACAGCTCCTGCACGCGGTTCAGCAGCAGCACGTAGATGTCCTCGGCGACCTTCGCGTCGCGCTGCAGCTGGACGGCCTTCACTTCGGTGGCCGGCAGGCTGCGGAAGCGGTTGCTGAACTTGTCCTTCTCGCCCTGCAGCTCGGCGAGCTGCTGCTTGGCGGCGATCACCATCGGGTGCGAATCGGTGAAGCGCTGCGCGAGCGACGCGAGCTGCAGGCGCTGCGCGGCGATCTGCTGCTCGTACTGCACGCTGCCCTCGAGGTAGACCTTCGCCTCGTCGCTCGCGTTGATCGAGCCCGACGTGCGCTGGTACTGCGTCAGCGCGGCTTCCGCCCGTTCGAGGTCGGCCTTCAGGCGCGGTTCCTCGCCCTTCAGGAAGTCGAGCATCTTGGTCGCTTCGGCCTGCTTCGCGACCACGTGCTGGTTCAGGTACGACTGCGCGAGCGCGTTCGCGATCGCGGCGGTCTGGTCCGGGTCCTTGCCTTCGAGCGAGATCTGCACGACGCCCGTCTGCTTGCCCTGCTCGGTCACCTGGATGCCGGCCTGGAAGCCGCTGATCGCGTCGAGATCGTTGTAGCGGACCACCGTGAACTGCGTGCCGGGGCGCGCGACGAGCTTCGACACGAGCAGCGTCACGCCGCCGCCCTGCGTCGATTCGCCGACCTGGCCCGACAGCAGCCGCGTGCCGTTCTGGTCGACGAGCGAATAGGTGCCGTTCGGGCCGGCCGTCAGCGTCAGCTTCTTGCCTTCGAGCGCGGGCACGACGCTGATCGAATCGACGTCGGCAACTTCACCGCCCCATGCATACGATTGCAGGCCGAGCCACGGCCGAGACGGCGTGCCCGGCGTCGCGACACGCGCGGCGAGGCTGCCGATCAGCGGCAGCGTCTTCGGCACGACCGAGAAATTCAGCTTGAACTGGTCGACCACCGGCGCGACGACGCCGCGGCTCTTGATGATCTCGATTTCCGCATCGGTCTGCGCCTGCTGCGGACCGGAGTTGATCGTCGCGCCGGTCTGCGTCTGCGTGAGCGCCTGCGACGTGTTGTCGTTGCTCTCGACCCGCACGTGCACGTCGGCCTGGTACACCGGCTTCGCGACGTAACAGTAGAGGCCGGCGAGCGCGACGACCGTCACCGCGATGCCGAGCAGCAGCCAGATGTCGTCCATGATCACCTGGAGCAACTGGCCGAGGACGACGTCCTCTTCCTCGGTTTTCACGGACAGATCCGCGTAGGAGTGTTTCGCTTGCGTGTTCACCATTCGTTCCCGCTTGAGTGGTGCCGGGGCGGAGGTGCCGCCCCGGCGGGCTATCAGCGCGTGATTTGCCGCATGTAGAAGATCGTCTGGATCGTCGGCAACACCTGCTGCAGCACTCGGTTGAACTGCACCGAGCTGGCCGTGCTGACGTAGACCACATCGAGCGGCTGAAGCGGGAAGCGGCTCGACAGCATCAGCGCATCGGGCTGCGTCATGTCGAGACGGAACACTTCAGGCTTCGTCGGGTTGTCGCGCATGCCGCGCATCACGTAGATCTTGCGCGGGTTCGCGTCGGTGTCGAGGATGCCGCCGCCGGCCGTCAACGCGTCGGCGATGGTCAGCTTGCCCTTGAGCATCGGCACCGTGACCGGCGTCTTGACCTCGCCCATGATGAACACGCGGCTGTCGCTGCGATCCGGCACGTTGATGATGTCGCCCTGCTGCAGCATCACGTTCTGCCGCACTTCGCCGCGGTCGAGCACGCCGTTCGCGTCGAGCGTGTAGAGCTTGCCGTCGCGCGTCAGGCGCACGCGCTGCAGATCGGCGTCGGTGGTCGAGCCGCCCGAACGCGAGATCGCGTCGACCAGCGTCAGCGGCACGTCGCTCATCGCGAGCGGGCCCGGCGTCTTCACCTCGCCGGTCACCTGCACCTTCTGGCTGCGGAACGACAGCACGCGCACGTCGAGCTGCGGATTCTTCACGTAACGCGCGAGTCGCGTGGCCAGCTCGTCACGGGTCTGCGCGATCGTCTTGCCCGCCACGTGGATACGGCCGACGAACGGGAAGAAGATCGTGCCGTCGGCGGCCACCGTCTGGCCATAAGGATCGGCCTGGCCCGGCAGCGACGACGAATAGGGTTGCTGCAGCGCGCCCGCGATCGTCTGCGTCGTGTTGCCGCCGCTCGAGAACGACTGGCCCTGCGGCGTCGTCAGCTCCGGGTGGTCCCAGACGGTGACGCCGAGGATGTCCTGCGGCCCGATGCGGTACACGTATTGCGACGGATCGGTATAGCGTCCGGGCGGCAGCGGATGGTCGACCTGCGCCTTCTGCAGCTGGTCCATCACCACTTTGGCGTCGATGTAATGAACCGGATAGGTCTCGGCCGCTTGCTGGCGGCCTTCGTCCTTCAGGTTCGACGAGTCGAGGTAGTTGCCGGGCGCGGTTGCACAGGCTGACAGGAAGGTCGTCAGCGCGACGGCAAGCGCCACCGGGCGCATCGGGCGTTTCAGCATAGTTTCTGTAGCCATCCTTGAACCAGACGTTCGATCAGTGAGTAGCTCTCGCGGTAATCGGCCTCGGGGCCGCCGTGCGGGTCGGCAATCTCGGCCCCTTCCCACTTGCCGAGCAGGTGGACCTTGCCGCGCGCGAACGGATCGACCTTTTCGACGGCCGCGATCTGTCCGCGCTCGCTGACGAGAATCAGGTCGGCGTCGCGCACGATCCGGCGCGACAGCCGCCGCGAGCGGTGGGTCGTCGCATCGACGCCCCGCTCGGCGAGCAGCTGCCGCATCACCGGATCGATGCCGTCGCCGTCGTTCGCATGCACGCCGGCCGAATGGAACGTCGGGCGCGGGCCGCCGCGCGACGCGGCGTGCGACTTGAACAGCATTTCCGCTGCCGGGCTGCGACAGACGTTCGCGTGACAGACGATCAGGATGTTCCGGAACATGGCGTCTCGTAACGAGTGACGGGAAACGGGTTACGCGCTCGCGGGCGCGGTGCCCGGCACACGCGCGGCGACGGCCTGGCGCGAGCCCGGCCGGCCGATCGGGTGGTATTCGATGCCCAGCTCGGTCATCGTCTCCGGCTCGTACAGGTTGCGGCCGTCGAAGATCACCGGCGCTTTCCACAGGCGGCCGAGCGCGATGAAGTCGGGGCTCTTGAAGATCTTCCATTCGGTGACGATCACGAGCGCGTCGGCATCGCGCGCGGCCTGCGCTTCGTCGTCGACGAAGCTCAAGCGCTCGAGCCAGCTCGGGTGATCGGCGAGATCGAGCGCGATCACGCGGCGCGCTTCCTGCTGCGCGACCGGGTCGTACGCGGCGATGCGCGCCCCGCGCGACAGCAGCTCGGCGATCAGCTCGCGGCTCGGCGCTTCGCGCATGTCGTCGGTGTTCGGCTTGAACGCGAGGCCCCAGATCGCGAACGTGCGGCCGGTCAGGTCCTCGCCGAAGCGGGCGACGATCTTCTCGGCAAGCACGCGCTTTTGCGTAGCGTTGACCGACGACACGGCCTTCAGGATCTGCAGTGCCTGCCCGTGCTCGTCGGCCGTGCGGATCAGCGCCTCGACGTCCTTCGGGAAGCACGAGCCGCCGTAGCCGCAGCCGGCATACAGGAAGTGATAGCCGATGCGCGGATCGGAGCCGATCCCGCGGCGCACGGCCTCGATGTCCGCGCCGAAACGGTCGGCGAGGTTCGCCAGCTCGTTCATGAACGAGATGCGGGTCGCGAGCATCGCGTTCGCCGCGTATTTCGTGAACTCGGCTGAGCGCACGTCCATGTACAGCGTGCGTTCGTGGTTGCGGTTGAACGGCGCATAGAGCTTCTTCATCAGCTCGCGCGCGCGCTCGCCCGGCACGTCGTCGTCGCAGCCGATCACGATGCGGTCCGGCCGCGTGAAATCGTCGACCGCCGCGCCTTCCTTCAGGAATTCCGGATTCGACACGACCGAGAACATCTGGTCGCCGCCGCGCTTCGCGAACTCCTCGGCCACCGCCGCGCGCACGCGCTCGGCCGTGCCGACCGGCACCGTCGACTTGTCGACGATCACCTTGAAGCCCGTCATGTAACGGCCGATGTTGCGCGCCGCCGCGAGCACGTATTGCAGGTCGGCCGAGCCGTCCTCGTCGGGCGGCGTGCCGACCGCGATGAACTGCACGTCGCCGTGCGCGACCGCGGCCTCGATATCGGTCGAGAAGCGCAGGCGGCCCGCCGAGCGGTTGCGCGCGATCACTTCCTTGAGGCCCGGCTCGTGGATCGGCACGCCGCCGTTGTTCAGGATGTCGATCTTTGCCTGGTCGACGTCGAGACAGAACACGTCGTGCCCGATGTCGGCGAGACAGGCGCCGGTGACAAGACCTACGTAACCGCTGCCGATGATAGTCAGATTCATGATGTGTCGGACCTCTTGACCAATGATTCGAAATTCGTAAAACCGCGATGCCTGCGTGGCGCGGCCTCGGTACTCAGTACGCGTTGCTGCCGGTGAAGCCTTTCCAGAGCGTCAGCACGACGATCTTGATGTCGAGCCAGAACGACCAGTTCTGCATGTAGTACAGATCGAGCTTCACGCGCCCCATCATCTTCTCGATCTGGTCGGTCTCGCCACGAAAGCCGTTGATCTGCGCCCAGCCGGTGATGCCCGGCTTGATCCGGTAGCGGAACATGTAGCCCTTGACGAGATCCTTGTAGATGTCGTCGTGCGCGAGCGCATGCGGGCGCGGGCCGACGACCGACATCTCGCCCTTCAATACGTTGATGAACTGCGGCAGCTCGTCGAGGCTCGTGCGGCGCAGGAACCGGCCGACCGGCGTCACGCGCGAGTCGTTCTTGGTCGCCTGCGTGACCTGCCCGGCCACTTCCTGGTGCACCTTCATCGAGCGGAACTTGTAGATCTCGAACTCGTGCCCGTCGATGCCCTTGCGTTTCTGGCGGAAGAACACCGGCCCGCGCGACGTCAGCTTGATCAGGCCGGCAATCAGCACCATCACCGGCGCGAGCGCGGTGAGCGCGGCCAGCGCGAACAGCCGGTCGAACACGAACTTCGGCAGGATCCGCACGTCGGTGATCGGCGACGCCGCGAGGTTGATCGCCGGCACGCCGAGCACCTCGACCACTTCCTGGTTGAAGAACGACAGCGTGCGCACGTCCGGGATGAAACGGATGTTGACGAAGTCGTGGCGGAACACGGTCACGATCTGGTGAATCCGGCGTTCCTCCGTGATCGGCAGCGTGAGCCACAGCTCGCTGATCGCGCGGCTGCGTACCAGCCACACCAGCGATTCGAACTGCCGCTCGATGCGCACGTCGTCGAGCGCGACCTCGCCCGGCGCTTCGCTTTCGTCGTATACGCACACCGGGTTGAAACCGGCTTCCGGCCGCGCCCGCATCTGCGCGATCAGCCGCCGCGCCGCCGGCGTCCCGCCGACGATCGCGACCGCCTTCAGGTTGTAGCCGCCGCGGCGCAGCTGCCGCAGCACGACGTGCACGCAGGTTTTCGAGCCGGCGAGCAGCGCCATCGTCACGAGCGCCCAGTAACCCAGCCACAGCCGCGACAGGTCGCCCGACTGATGGAAGCTGAAGCTCATCAGGATGCCCGCGAGCTCGACCACGAGCCATGCGAACGCAACCCGACCCACCAGCCCGACGAGACGCTTGCCGCGCCACGACTGGTAAATGCCGATGGCCGGAAAGAACACGACGACGAGCAGGCAGTCGAACAGCACCGTCGTGCGCTGCAGGTCGTTGAGCCAGATGCTGCCGTCGTGCAGTGCGGCGGCGATCAGCGCCCCCGCTACGACCATCGCGATATCGATGACTCTCGCCAGCACGCTCAACATGTCTGCTTCCTCTTTGAACAGGCGTTTGCCGAACAGCTCCTTGTGCGACCCGTGCCGCACATTCGATTCAAACGTTGCATGACGCTATTGAAGCGGTAAGAAAATTCCGCCTCAAGCGCACAAGTATTTCGAAAAATAATCGGAAATTCTTGCTGCGTAGTTTTTGAATTAAATCGGCAGGTTTTCCCGAAATGATCGCGAATCGGGAATTTTTCGGAAGCTTTACGGTTTCCGCTCACCCTTTGCGGGCGGTCAACACCAGCCGATTCACCGATTTATTTTTTACTTTTTTATTTGCACCGGATGCTGGCGAGGAAAATTCTTCCCGGTGAATGCCCGGCGAATATCAGGCAATGGGCCCGGTTTTATTGTCGATTTACTTCATGCTACAACGGCAGGCACTGACTTCAACCGTGGAGAGTGTCAACATGAATGCTCCGGCCGTGGCTGCCGAAACGCGCCATTCCCCTTCCGCCGCACCCGCCGCCGGCACGCGCGTCGCCGTGCAACCGGTGATTCTCGCCGGCGGCTCCGGCACGCGCCTGTGGCCGATGTCGCGCGAACGCTTTCCGAAACAGCTGATCGGCTTGCTCGGCGAACATTCGTTGCTGCAGTCGACCGCGCTGCGCCTCGATGGCCTGGCGGGCGATCATCCGCTGACCGACGACGTGCTGATCGTATGCGGCGAGGATCACCGCTTCACGACCGCCGAACAGCTGCGCCTGACCGGCAAGTCCGCATCGATCATGCTCGAGCCGATCGCCCGCGACACCGCGCCCGCGCTGACGCTCGCCGCGCTGCGGCTCGTCGCCGACGGCAACGATGCGATCATGACCGTGATGCCGGCCGACCATGCGGTGGCCGACCTGCCGCGCTTTCACGCCGCGGTCGCAGCCGGCGTGCACTGCGCGAAGCAAGGCCGGATCGCGACGATGGGCATCGTGCCCAAGCACGCGGAAACCGGCTACGGCTACATCCGCGTCGGCGCGCCGCTCGGCGACGCCGCGACGGGCAGCCTCGACGTGCGCCGCCTCGATCGTTTCGTCGAGAAACCGCATCTCGAACTCGCTCGGCAGTACGTCGCATCGGGCGAATACTGGTGGAACAGCGGGATCTTCATCGTGCGCGCATCGGTGTGGCTGAAGGCGATCAGCCAGCTCGAACCCGCGATCTACGCGGCCTGCGAACAGGCCGTCGCCCAGGGCAAGGCCGACGGCGATTTCTTCCGCGTCGATCGCGATGCATTCGCCGCGTCGCCGTCGAACTCGATCGACTACGCGGTGATGGAGCCGCTCGCGAGCCTGCCGCAACTGTGCGAGAGCGTCGTCGTGCCGCTCGACGCGGGCTGGTCGGACGTCGGCTCGTGGGATGCGATCTGGCAGATCTCGGAGAAGGACGAAGCCGGCAACGTCGGCCGCGGCCACGTGCTGCTCGAAGACGCGGAATCGACGTTCGCGCATTCGGAAAGCCGGCTCGTCGCCTGCGTCGGCACGCAGAACCTCGTCGTCGTCGAAACCCCCGACGCCGTGCTCGTCGCGGACAAGTCGCGCGTGCAGGACGTGAAGAAAATCGTCGGGCGCATCAAGGCGCAACGCGGCGCGGAAGCGTCCGATCACCGCAAGGTGCATCGCCCGTGGGGCCACTACGACTCGGTCGACATGGGCGAACGCTTCCAGGTGAAACGCATCGTCGTGAAACCGGGTGCGCGACTGTCGCTGCAGATGCACCACCACCGCGCCGAACACTGGATCGTCGTGCGCGGCACTGCGCGCATCACGCGCGGCGACGAAACGTTCCTGCTGTCCGAAAACGAATCGACGTACATCCCGCTCGGCGTGTCGCATCGCCTCGAGAACCCGGGCAAGATGCCGCTCGAGCTGATCGAAGTGCAGTCGGGCGCGTATCTCGGCGAGGACGACATCGTCCGCTTCGACGATACCTACGGCCGCCAGTAATACACGTGCGCCCGGGGCGCCGCTTCGACGGCGGCGCTCCGGGCGATGCAGGCAGGCATGGAAAGACGAGGCTTCCGCGCGGGCGTCGTGGCACACGACGGCCCGCCCGTTTCACCGGTGCGGCGATCAGCCTACGCGGTACACGTATTCGCGACGCTCCTGCTGCACCGGATCGTTGCGGCTTTCGGACAGCGCGCCCGTGTGACGCTCGGCGATGAAGCGCTTGATGTCCGACTCCGCACGCGCGAGCGCGGACAGGCCGGCCAGCACCTCGCCTTGCGGCGCGCGTGCCGGTTCGTCGCTCGCGCCATGGCGATCGATCCACTGACGTGCCCAGTCGAGCGCGAACTGCTCGGCTTCCTCGGCATCGGTGAAGCGCGGGCCGATCAGGCCCGAACGCTCGACGCGCCGCTCGTCCTGCGAGATCTCGGCCCACGCGCGATACATCAGGTTCTGCACGGGCTGCGCGATGCCGCGGATCGTATAGCCGCGATACTCGTCGACTTGCGGTTCGGCCGCGGCGAAGCTCGCCGACGACGCACGCGCATGGCGCAACTCCACCGATCGCGCGCCCGGCACCACGAACGACGCGTCGGACGGCCGCGCTTCGGCGTCGTCCTGCATGGACGACTGCGACGCGCCTTCGCCATCCCAAACGTTTGCGTGCGCGACCGGCAATTGCCACGACTCGGGGTTTTGCCAGAACACACCGCGCAAGCGATCGTTGTCGGGCACGGGCTCGGCACGGCGTGCGGGCACGACCGGCACCGGCGGCGGCGGGATATACGCGAACGTGCGCCCGCTGAACTGGGTCAGCACGTCGATCATCTGCAGCAGCGTGCCGGACGCCAGCCATTCCTCGTAACGGCGACGGCACGTCGGCCCGGACGGATAACGACCGGGCAGCTTCGACCAGGCTTCACCGGTCGTCAGGATCCAGAGCACCGCGTTGGCGACGACGCGCGGTTCGGCACGCGGACGCCCACGACGGTTCAGCCGGATGGGTTCATCGGCGATCAGCGTTGAAAGACGAAACCACTCTTCATCGGTAAGCTCATCGAAGAACATAGTAGATCTCTCCACGCAGCCAGGCCGGGGCTGCGATTGGCGGCGCCATCGCGACACATCGCGTCGCGGGGCGGCCAGGTTGCACATTATGCTTATCCGGTGTTGTGCATGCCGGTGCGACACCGCACTTTCACGGTGCCGCCATTCCCGGCAATGGCGCACAAATCACGGTCTCACTCCAATGTGGGAATTTTTGTGCACGAAGCATACCATCCCTAGGGTTTATCTCAATATGACAATGACTTAATGTTACGCACTGAAACAACCTGCCAAGGGTGCGTAATGTATTTACGCTTGAATTTTTTTGCGGGATCTTTATGCCCGACGCTGCAAAGGCCCGTCTGGCGGGGCTCTACAGCGTATGAAGAATGCCCGTGAATGGGCATTTTCGGGTCGCTCCGACCCCTGCCGGCAACAATCCCGCGCATTGCTGCCCAACATCGGTAAATCAGGGAAAAAAGCGTAACAAGATATTCACGAATCGGTAAATCATTCAAATTTCGCCGATTTTAATTATCTCCGTGTACAATCTTTTTATTGTTTCTCTGCGAGTGATGAAAGCCCGGTGACGTGCGATGCACGTCTTTCGCTGCATGCAAGTTCGTGACGCCTGTTACATCTTCGCGGCGGCAGGAGAGCGAAACGCGCCGCGTCGCGTGCGGAGATCGCGTTTCGGGTCGGAACGGAAAAATGGAAACCGGTGCGCGGGACGCACCGGACGTGCGGCTGACGTGCGGCGGATGCGTCAGCGCAGATCGCCGGCCAGCGATGCGGTCACGTCCGCGTCCACGCGCTGCGCCGGCATCGTGTAGGCCGGGTGATCGCAGCCGATCGACAGCGCCGCCCCGCCCTTGAGCGCCGCGCGCATCGGCGCGTCGAGCTCGAAGCGCACGAAGTGCACGGCCGACGTCTTCTCGGCGTTGTCGCGCTCGAGATCCTCGTCGGCGATCGCGTAGATGCGCGCGTGCCCGTCGACCTGCAGGTACACGCGATCCTCGACACCGATCAGCCGCGCGAGCGCCGCGCGCCGTTCGACCTCGTGCTCGTACTCGATCTGCATCGTCGCCTTCAGGTTCGTGCCGTCGGGCACGAGCGGCAGATACGCTTCCAGCTCCCCTTCGATGCCGGCCTGGTCGAAGATCTTCTCGATGTGCAGCATCTCCTGGATCTGATAGCGGATCGTCGTCTCGTCCTCGAACAGGAAGCGCAGGTGGTTGCCGAGGGCCACCGCGCGGCGGCGCTTGTACGCGACCAGCCGCGCATGTTCGGCCTTGCGGATCTGCGCGTACGCTTCGAGCGTCAGCAGGGAGTCGCGGGTCAACGTCATGGGATGTCCTCGTGGGTCGGCCGGCGGCGGCTCAGATGCCGTATGCGCGGCGCAGCAGCGTGAGCGGATGCGCGAGCGGCGCGGACGGCAGCCCGTTGTCGTCGATGCCCTGCACGATGTGATGGCCGGCCAGCGCGCAGTCCGACGACACGAAATCCGGCTGCGGCTCGGCCATCGCCTTGAACACGGGCCCGCCGATCCGCATCGCGTCCGCATGAAACTCCTTTTTCACGCCGAACGTGCCCGCGTGGCCCGAGCAGCGCTCGACGACGTTCACGCGCGTATCGGGCACGAGCGACAGCGCGTCGGCCGTCTTGCGACCGATGTTCTGCACGCGCGCATGGCACGGCACGTGATACGACACGGTGCCGAGGCCCGTCTTGAAATCGGTCTTCAGCAACCCGTCGCGATGCCGCGCGATCACGTATTCGAACGGATCCCAGAATGCGTCGGCCACCGCGCGCACGGCGGCGTCGCCGGGGAACATCAGCGGCAGCTCGCTCTTGTACATCAGCACGCAGCTCGGAATCGCGCCGATCAATGCATAACCTTCGCGCGCATAGCGTTCGAGCACGGGCAGGTTCACGTCCTTCTTCGCGGCCACGCCGGCGAGATTGCCCTGCTCGAGTAGCGGCATCCCGCAGCAGGCTTCTCGCGTGACGAGCTCGTAAGGGATGTCGTTGTGCGCGAGGATCGCGAGCAGGTCGTGGCCGATGCCCGGCTCGTTGAAATTCACGTAGCAGGTCGCGTAGATCGCGACCTTGCCGGGCGTGCGTTCGCCGTCGCGCACGGGCAGGCCGTCCGACGGTTTCGCCGCGCGCCGGAACTTGCGCGGCGCGAATTCCGGCAGCCACGCATGGCGATCGACGCCGAGCGTCGCTTCGAGCGCATGACGCGCGGGCGGCGTACGGTTCACCGCGTTCACCGCCTGCGTGACGATCGGAATGCCGGCAAAGTGACCGAGCGAGTCGGTGTTCGACAGCACCTTGTCGCGCAACGTCGCTTCGCCGCGCTTGTAGCGCGCGGCCTTGCCGCGCAGCATCAGGTGCGGGAAGTCGACGTTCCATGCGTGCGGCGGCACGTACGGGCATTTCGTCATGTAGCAGAGGTCGCACAGGTAGCACTGGTCGACGACCTTGCCGAACGCCGCCTTCGGCACTTCCTCGATATCGCCCATCGGCGTGTCGTCGACCAGGTCGAACAGCGTCGGAAACGCGCCGCACAGCGACACGCAGCGCCGGCATCCGGCACAGATGTCGAACACGCGCGTCATTTCCGCATCGATCGCGGCCTGGTCGTAGAACGCGTCGGACTGCCAGTCGAGCGGATGCCGGGTCGGGGCTTCGAGACTGCCTTCCTTGTGGGGCATGGGGCGCTCCAGCGTGGCGCGCATGCGCGCCAGCGCCGCCCGCGCGATGCGGGCAGCGATGAACGAACAGCCGGCCGCTTGCCGGTCGCACGGCCTGCCGTGCGGCCCGCGGCGGCCCGTCAGTCGACGAGACTGTCCAGCGCCTTCGTATAGCGGTTCGCGTGGCTGCGTTCGGCCTTCGCCAGTGTCTCGAACCAGTTCGCGATTTCGTCGAAGCCCTCGTCGCGCGCCGTCTTCGCCATGCCCGGATACATGTCCGTGTATTCGTGCGTTTCGCCGGCGATCGCCGATTCGAGATTCTGTCGCGATGAACCGAACGGCAAGCCCGTTGCCGGATCGCCGACGGCTTCCAGGTATTCGAGATGGCCGTGCGCATGGCCGGTTTCGCCTTCGGCGGTCGAGCGGAACAGCGCGGCGACGTCGTTCTGGCCTTCGACGTCAGCCTTCGAAGCGAAATACAGATAACGCCGGTTCGCCTGCGATTCGCCCGCGAATGCGGCCTTCAGGTTCTCTTCGGTTTTGCTGCCCTTGAGTTGAGCCATTTGCGCCTCCGTTCGAGTCGGCGCGGCCGCGTGCGAAGCCGGGCCGATCAGGTATGTGGGGAACGATGCGTGCGCCGCGGCGCGGCGCACGCATCGTGCTCTTCAATCTAGGCGCTCGCGTTCGCATCCCCCAATAGGCTTTTTCAATCCGGACGATAGTCGGCGCGTTGCGCGGCGGGACACGATGCGTGGCGGGGTGGTGCGCGGGGTACGCGTGTGCGGGGTACGCGTTCGCGTTCGCGTGTGCGTGCTGCGTGCGTGCCGCGTGCCTCACGCGTCGGTCGCACGCTTCAGCAGCAATTCGCGCTCGCGCTCGTTGCGGGTCAGTTCCGCCGCACGCCGGAACTCGATCTTCGCCTCGTCGGCGCGGCCGAGCTTCGCGAGCAGATCGCCGCGCACGCTCGGCAGCCAGTGATAGCGCGCAAGCGCGGGATCGTCGCGCAGCACGTCGACGAGTTCGAGCGCCGCGGCGGGCCCGAACGCCATCCCGACGGCCACCGCGCGATTCAGTTCGACGACCGGCGACGGCGCAACCTCGGCGAGCGCGTCGTACAGCGCGACGATCTGCGCCCAGTCGGTGTCCGCCGCCTGCCGCGCACGCGCATGGCATGCGGCGAGCGCAGCCTGCAACGCATACGGCCCGCGCACGCCGCCGAGCTTCGCCGCCTGCTCCAGCGCCGCGAGGCCGCGCCGGATCAAGAGCGGATCCCAGCGGCTGCGATCCTGGTCGAGCAGCAGGACGGGCCGGCCCTGCGCGTCGGTGCGCGCGTGCATGCGCGACGCCTGCAGTTCCATCAGCGCGACGAGCCCGAGCACTTCGCTCTCGTCCGGCGCCAGCCCGGCCAGCACGCGGCCGAGCCGCAGCGCCTCGTCGCACAGCGCCGGGCGCGTCCAGTCGTCGCCCGCGGTCGCCGCGTGGCCTTCGTTGAACACGAGATAGATCACTTCGAGGACCGACGCGAGCCGCGCGGGTCGCGCATCGGCGGCCGGCACCTCGAACGGCACGTGCGCGGCCGCGAGCGTGCGCTTGGCGCGCACGATCCGCTGCGCGATCGTCGGCTCGGGCGTCAGGAACGCGCGCGCGATCTCGCCCGTCGTCAACCCGCCGAGTAGCCGCAGCGTCAGCGCGATACGCGCATCGGTCGACAGCACCGGGTGGCAGGACGTGAAGATCAGCCGCAGCAGATCGTCGCCGATGTCGTCGTCGCTCGCGTCGGCGAGCGCATCCGCGATGTCGGGCACGACATGCGCTTCGAGCGCGTCCATCTCGTGGCCGAGCTGGTCGCGCTTCGCCGCGTGGAGCGACTCCTGCCGGACCCGGTCGAGCGCGCGGCGTTTCACGGCCGTCATCAGCCACGCGGCCGGGTTGTCGGGCACGCCGTCGACGGGCCAGTGCTCGAGCGCCGCGACGAGCGTGTCCTGCGCCAGCTCCTCGGCCACGCCGACGTCGCGCACCACGCGCGCGGCGCGCGCGATGATCTTGGGCGCCTCGATCCGCCAGACCGCTTCGATCGCACGGTGAGTCGCCTCGAGCGTCACGACGCCTGCCCCTGGGCGGACGCATCCAGCGGCATGGCCATCAGCTCCCATGCATGGCCGTCCGGATCGTCGAACCCGTGGCCGTACATGTTCGGATACTCGCGCGGCGCCTGCGGCGCGGACCCGCCGGCCGCGAGCGCCTTCGCGACGATCGCGTCGACCTCGGCGCGGCTGTCGCACGACAGGCACGTCAGCGCCTGCACCTGCGTCGCCGGATCGACGATGGTCTTGGCGGTGAAGGTCTGGAAAAACGGCCGCACGAGCAGCATCGCGAAAATCGTGTCGCTGATCCTGATGCAGGCGGCCTGTTCGTTGGTATAGGCCGGCACGACCTCGAAACCGAGTGCCTGGTAGAACGTCTTCGCGCGCGGCAGGTCGGCCACGGGCAGGTTGATGAAAACCATCTTGTGCATGACGGATGCTCCGGTGAACTTGGATTCGGGTGGATTCAGGCCTGGGTGCGGCCGACGTGGAGATCGCGGAACCGCTCGACCGCGTCGCTCGGGGTGAGGTCGTCGAGCTCGAACAGCGGCCGCACCTCGATCTCGCAATCCATTTCGGCGCCGAACGGCGCGGGGAACCGGCGCGTCCATTCGAGCGCCTCGTCGCGCGAACGCACCTGGATCAGCGTATAGCCGGCGATCAGTTCCTTCGTTTCGGCGAACGGGCCGTCGATCACCGTGCCCTTGCCGCCCGTGTAGCGCACGCGCCAGCCGCGCGCGCTCGGCCGCAGCCCGTTCGCGTCGAGCAGCACGCCGGCCCTGGCCAGTTCCTCGTGGTAGACGGTCATGGCTTCGACCAGCCGGTTGTCCGGCAACGCGTCGGATTCGCTGACGGCGTTCGCCCGGATCATGATCATGAATCGCATCGTTTACTCCTTGTCATCGGTGGAAGGCGGCGCCCGTTCGGCGGCGCCTTATCCGGACGACGGCCGGAAGACGCCCGGATCGACACGTTCCGCGACCAATCAGGGTAAATACCGAGTCGCGGCATTCACAGGAAGCACGGGCCGACCGCGCGCACCTCGACCGTGCACCATTGCGCGGCCGGGCACTGGCGCGCGATCTCGATCGCTTCCTCGCGGGTGTCGACGTCGACGAGGAAGAAGCCGCCGACCATCTCTTTCACCTCCGCGAACGGGCCGTCGAGCAGGCGCGTCTCGCCGTCGCGCACCTGCACGCGTGTGCCGCGCTCGGAACGCTCCAGCGACTCGACACCGCGCAGCACGCCGCGCGCCTTCAGCGTCTCGGCGAAATCGACCATCCGCGCGTACAGCGCCTGGCCTTCGTCGAGCGTGCGCTCGGCGCGCTGGTCGGTCGGCTCGACAATCAACAGCATGTAAGACATGGATTTCTCCTGTGGGAACGGGGCGCGGCAGCGTGTGCTGCGCGATCCGGATGCGCCGCCGATGCAAAAGCGTAACAGCCGTCGTGCGCCTTGCATCGTCGGCCGATCGGCACACTGGCCGGACGGCCAATTTGGCCGCTTCCTGACATTTTGCCGTCAAGATGCTTTCCCGAATCGTCGGATTTTGTTCCTTTGGACCGCCCCATGTCACGCCTGCTTTCGCCGCCTGCCGTTGCCGCGTTCGTCGTC
>NZ_LDVA01000072.1:0-27457 GCF_050768715.1 Burkholderia sp. ZZQ-2
ACGGCGGTCGGCGAGCGGCGCACGGTGACGCTCGCGGATCGCACGGTCGTCGTCCTCGATACCGACACGGCGCTCGACGTGCGCTTCGACGCCGCCGCGCGCCGCCTGCGCCTGCTGCGCGGCACGATCATGGTGACGAGCGGCCACGACGATCGCGTGCCCGCGCGGCCGCTCGTCGTCGCGACCGCGCAAGGCGAGTTGCGGCCGCTCGGCACACGCTTCGCGGTGCGGCAGCGCGACGGCGCGACGCGGGTCGAAGTGTTCGCCGGTGCCGTGCGCGTGCAGCCGGACGATGCGGCGGCAGGCGCGCGCGTGATCGCGGCCGGGGAGGGCGCAGATTTCACGCGCGATGCGATCGGCGTGCAGGCACCGCTCGATGCGTATGCGTCCGCGTGGACGGGCGGCATGCTGGTCGCGTCGCGCATGCGGCTGGCCGACCTCGTCGCCGAGCTCGACCGCTATCGCCGCGGCAGCCTGCGCTGCGATGCGGCCGTGGCCGACCTGCGCGTGTCGGGTACCTATCCGCTCGACGATCCCGCGCGTGTGCTCGACACGCTGAAGGCGACGTTGCCGATCGATGTGCACTACCTGACGCGCTACTGGGCGACGGTCGTGCCGGCCCGTTCCTGAGCGTGTCGAAAAAAATTTTCGTCGACCTGAGCTGTTTCTCGATGTTCGCGTGACATGGGTAATGAAAGCAGCACTGGCCCATCGTCCACCGACTTCCCGATCATGGTTTCCATCCGTCTCACGTATCGGCGCCGTCCGGCGCCCGACCGACATCTGCCGCGCGCCGCGCGCCCGGCCGCACCTGCCGCGCCCGGGCACCTCGCGCGCCGGCTCGCCGGTGCCGTCCTGGTGTCCGCGCTGCTGCCGTTGCCCGCGCTGGCCGACACCGATGCGGCGCCGGCCGCGCAGCGCGCGGCACGCCGTGCGTTCGACATTCCGGCCGGGCCGCTCGAAGCGGCGCTGAACCGGTTCGGCCGCGACGCGGGCATCCTGCTCGCGTTTCCGGCCGAGCTGACGGCCGGCCTGACGAGCGGCGGCGTGCAGGGCCGCTTCGACGTCGACGGTGCGCTCGACCGCCTGCTGGCAGGCACGGGGCTCGTCGCGTTGCGGCAGCCCGGCGGCGGCTACACGCTGAAGCGCGCGGACGGCACGGTCGCACGACCCGTGGCGGCCGGCGTGGCCGCGGGCGCCGAGTTGCCGGCGATCACGGTGCGCGACAGCGCGCTGCGCGCCGAAAGCTATCGCGCGCCGAAGGAGGCGGGCGTGCTGCGTTCCGACATCCCGCTGCTCGACACCGCGCAGGCCGTCAACATCGTGCCGGCGCAGGTGCTGCGCGACCAGCGTCCGCGCAATCTGGACGACGCGCTCGGCAACGTCAGCGGCATCACGCAGGGCAACACGCTCGCGGGCACGCAGGACACGATCATGAAGCGCGGCTTCGGCGGCAATCGCGACGGCTCGGTCATGCAGAACGGGATGCCGCTCGTGCAGGGGCGCGCGTTCAACGCGGCGGTCGACAGCGTCGAGGTGCTGAAGGGGCCGACGTCGCTGCTGTACGGGCTGATGGATCCGGGCGGCGTGGTCAACGTCGTCACGAAACAGCCGCAGCTCGTGCGCTACAACGCGATCTCGCTCGGCGCGTCGACGTTCGGGCACGGCAAGAACGGCGGCAGCGCGACCTTCGATTCGACGGGGCCGGTCGGCGATTCGCGGCTCGCGTACCGGCTGATCGTCGATCAATCGAACGAGCAGTACTGGCGCAACTTCGGCGAATACCGGCAGACCTTCGTCGCCCCGTCGCTCGCGTGGTACGGCCGCGATACGCAGGTCGTGGTGTCCTACCAGTACCGGACCTTCCATTCGCCGTTCGATCGCGGCACGGCGCTCGACCCGCGTACCAACGCGCCGCTCGACATCCCCGCGCGGCGGCGCCTCGACGAGCCGTTCAACAACATGGACGGCGAATCGCACCTCGCGCAGCTGAGCGTCGATCACCAGTTCAACGCGGACTGGAGCGCGCATCTCGGCTACAGCTACAACCGCGAGACCTACGACGCGAACCAGTTGCGCACGACGGGCGTCGATCCGGTGAAGGGCACGCTGTCGCGCAGCAACGATGCGACGCACGGCTCGCTCAGCACCGACAGCTACGGAATCGGCTACGTGAACGGCAAGCTGACGCTCGGCGGGATGCGGCACGACGTGCAGGTCGGCTTCGATACCGAATACCGTCGCATCTACCGCAAGGATATGCTGCGGCAGGCCGTGAAGACGCCGTTCAGCTATGTCGATCCCGTCTACGGGCTGCTGCCGCCGTCGAGCACGGTGTCCGCGAGCGACAGCGACCAGACCGACACGCTGCACGATGCGTCCGCGTTCGTGCAGGACACGATCCACCTGACCGACAAGTGGATCGTGTCGGGCGGGCTGCGCTACATCACGTACAACCAGGTCGCGGGGCGCGGCCGGCCGTTCACCGCGAACACCGATCTCGGCGGCTCGAAGTGGCTGCCGCGCGCGGGCGTCGTCTACAAGTGGACCGATACGTTCTCGCTGTACGGCAGCTATTCGCAGTCGCTGAAGCCGTCTTCGTCGATCGCACCGATGACGGGCTACATCATTGACGGCGCGACGCCGCCCGAGGAAGCGACCGCGTGGGAAGTGGGCGGCAAGCTCGACCTGCCGGGCGGGATGACGGGCACGCTGGCACTCTTCAACATCGACAAGAAGAACGTGCTCGTGTCGCAATACAACGACGCGACCAAGCTGACCGACTGGCGCACGTCGGGCAAGGCGCGCTCGCGCGGGATCGAGCTCGACGTGTCGGGCCGGATCGGCGAGCGCGTGAACGTGATCGCGAGCTACGCGTACATCGACGCGAAGACGACCGAGGATCCGCTTTACGCGGGCAACCAGCTGTGGAACGTCGCGCGCCATACGGCGTCGCTCGCGGCCGTCTACGATGTCGGCACGCTGGCCGGCGGCGACGACCTGCGCGTCGGCGCGGACGTGCGCTACGTCGGCGCGCGGCCCGGCGATTCGGCGAACAGCTTCACGCTGCCGTCGTACGTGCTCGCCGACGCGTTCGCGACCTACGACACGCGGATCGGCAAGCAGAAGCTGTCGTTCCAGCTCAACGTGAAGAACCTCTTCAACCGCACCTATTACCCGTCGAGCGCGAACCGCTATTTCGTCGCGATCGGCGATGCGCGACAGGTGTCGCTGCTCACCACGCTGCAGTTCTGACCACGCAATCGCCGCGCGGCCGTCACGGCGGCGCGCGGCTTCGGAGAAGATCCAGATGAACCGGAACATGAAGGCCGGCGCCGTGCGCGCCATTGCCACCGTTACCGCCGGTGCGCGGCGCCGCGCGTTGCGCGCGATCGCGGCCTCGGTGCTCGCGATCGGCGCGGGCCTGGGCCTCGGGGCAGGTGTGGCTGCTCCCGCGCGGGCGGCCGATGCACCGCAGGCCGTCACGCGCGTCGCGATGCTCGTGCAGCTGCGCGGCCCGAACCTGAAGGTCGACGAACGCATCGGCCAGCATCTCGGCGAACGCGGCTACGCGGTGCGCCTGATCGACGAGTCCTCGACGCCCGACGCGGCGCGCGACGCCGACCTCGTCGTGATCTCGTCGACGGTGTCGTCGAAGAACGTGCGGCCCGGCTGGCGCACGCTCGACAAGCCGCTCGTCACGTGGGAAAACGACCTGCTCGACGATCTCGCGATGACGGGCAAGCGTCACGACGTCGACTTCGGCGAAACGGGCAAGGAACGCTACCTGTGGCTCGTCAATGCGCCGCACCCGATCTCGGCCGGGCTGCCGGCCGGCGCGACCAGCGTGTACGGCAAGCAGGCGCCGATGAGCTGGGGCAAGCCGGGGCTCGGCGCGATCACGATCGCGACCGTGTACGGCCAACCCGACAAGGCCGCGATCTTCGCGTACGAGAAGGGCGCGACGATGGACTACGAAGCGCTCGCGCCGGCGCGCCGCGTGATGTTCTTCCTCGACAACGACACGTTCGCGAACCTGTCGCCGGCCGGTGTCGCGCTGTTCGATGCGGCGGTCGACTGGGCGGCCGGGCGGCGCTGACCGACGACGTCGGCGCTATGCCGCCTGCGGCGGCGCGCGCCGTCGTGACGCCGCTTCGATCAGTTGCGCGAGCTGCTGCGCCGGCTCCGACATCGTTCGCCGCGCGCGGTGCACGAGCCCGATGTCGCGGTGGAACGTATGGTGTCCGAGGTCGATCGCGCGCACGCCGGCCGGCCAGCGGCGATAGACGGCGGTCTGCGGGACGATCGCGACGCCGACGCCGTTCCCGACCAGCTTGACGATCGCGTCGAGCTCGTCGAGCTCACACGTGTCGCGCACCGCGAGGTGCATCTTTTTCAGGAAACGATCGACCTGGCGCCCGCCGAACGATGCGCGGTCGTAGCGCACGAACGGTTCGCGCGCGAGCAGTTCGGCCCAGTCCTTGCCTTTCACGCCACGCGGCACGATGAGCCGGAACGGTTCCTGCGCGAGCGTCGTCCAGTGCAGGTCGCTCTGCAGGGAAAACGGCGGCCGGATGATCGCGGCCATGTCGATCTCGCCCGCGTCGACCCGGTTGACCAGCTCGATCGACAGCCCCGGTATCACGCGCGTGCGGCACGCGGGATGCCGGCGATGGAAATCGGCGAGCGCGGCCGGCAGCAGCGCGCTCTGCACCGACGCGATCGCGCCGATCGTCACGCGCACGGCGGCCGGCGAGCCGGGGGCCGTCGAGCTCAGGTTCTCGTACAGGCCGAGCAGCGCCTGCGCCTGGTCGAGCACGTGATGGCCCATTTCGTTGAGCCGCGCCGACCGGCCCTGCCGGTCGAACAGCGCGAAGCCGAGCTCGGCTTCGAGACGCTGCATCTGCGCGCTGACGGCCGCCTGCGTGAGCCCGATACGGTGGCCTGCCGCGGCGAACGTGCCTTCCCGGGCGACGGCGACGAGGGTTCTCAGTTCGCGGATCATTCATCAATTCCGTTTGTGAATGACGAAACTATATATTGATTTGATTTTCGATCGACCTTGACTACCATGGTGCCGTCCTCGCGCCACGCGAGCGTTCCATCACGAGGCAACCATGAGTCTTTCCCCGTTTCACCTGGCGATCCCGGTCTACGACCTGGCGGCCGCGCGCGATTTCTACGGCCGTGTGTTCGGGCTGGCGGAGGGGCGTTCGAGCGCGCAGTGGGTCGACTTCGACTTCTACGGGCATCAGCTCGTGATCCACGAGCATCCGAAGACCGCATCGCAGGAAAGCGCGCATACGAACGCGGTCGACGGTCACGACGTGCCGGTGCCGCATTTCGGGATCGTGCTCGACTGGGCGAGCTGGGAAGCGCTGGCCGAGCGGCTGAGATCGTTCGGCGTGACCTTCGTGATCGAGCCGTATGTGCGCTTCCAGGGGCAGGTCGGCGAGCAGGCGACGATGTTCCTGTTCGATCCGTGCGGCAATGCACTCGAATTCAAGGCGTTCCGCGATATCGGCCAGTTGTTCGCGAAGTGACCGGCGGCGTTGTCGGCACCGATTGAAATTGGGTGCGAGAATGCGGCCTTCGGCGCGGCTGCGCACCTGCGCACCGGCCGGCGCCGCGCGCCGCACGGCATCCGTCCGTGCGCGCCGTTCTCCAGGGAATCCGTATGGACAGTCACATCGCTCCGGTGGAGCTGAAGAAAGCCTACCGTCTCCTCAACCACGGCCCGACCGTGCTGGTGTCGGCCCGTCACGACGGCGTCGACAACGTGATGGCCGCCGCGTGGGCGTGCGCGCTGGACTTCCTGCCGCCGAAGCTGACGGTCGTGCTCGACAAGTCCGCGAAGACGCGCGAGCTCGTCGAGCGCAGCGGCACGTTCGTGATCCAGGTGCCGACGGCCGCGCAACTGCAGCTCACGCACGCGGTCGGCAGCCACAGTCTCGCGGAGCGTCCGGACAAGCTGCGCGAGGCGGGCGTCACGCTGTTCGACGTCGAAGGCCACGACCTGCCGTTCGTCGCCGGCTGCTCGGGCTGGCTCGCGTGCAGGCTGGTTCCCGAGCCGCACAACCAGCAGACCTACGACCTGTTCATCGGCGAGGTGGTCGCGGCGTGGTCCGACACGCGCGTGTTCCGCGACGGTCACTGGTATTTCGAATCGGCCGATCCGGCACTGCGCAGCCTGCACTACATCGCGGGCGGCAATTTCTATGCGATCGGCGAATCGCTGCACGTCGATCCGGACGTGGAGTAAGCCGAACCGGGCATCACGCGCGGGCGGGCTGTCCCGATCCGGGCGCGCGGTTCACGCGCGCTTTTTCAATTCCGTCAGCATGGTTTCCGCGAACGCCTGCGCGACGCGCGGCAGCGTGCGGCCGCGCTTCGTGACGAGCGCGATCGGCCGCACGAACGCGGGATCGTCGATCGGCTTCGCCACCAGCTCGGGCTCGGCGCGCACCTCGCGCGCGGTCGCGGGCAGGATCGTCACGCCGAGCCCGCCGCGCACCATCGCGACGGCCGTCATCATGTAGGTCGGCTCGCACGCGATGTCGGGCGTGCAGCCGGCCGCGTCCAGCGCGGCATCGACGACGCTGCGCACGCTCGTGCCCTGCGCGGTGAGCACGAGCGGCACGGCCGCGACATCGGCGGTGCTCACGCGGCGCTTGCGCGCGAGCGGATGATCCTTCGGGCACACGGCGACGAGCCGGTCGGCGCCCGCATACAGCACCTCCAGCGACGCATCGAACGTGTCGCCGCCCGTCAGTCCGAGATCGGCTTCCTCGTTGCGCACGAGCGCGGTGACGAGGCTCGCGACGCCGTCGCGGATCTCGAAGCCCGCGCGCGGCACGTCGCGCCGGAACGACTGGATCAGCTCCGGCAGCACGCTGGACGCGAAGGTCGGCAGGCACGCGAGTCGCACCGTGCCGCTCGTGCCTTCGCCGAGCGCGCGCGCGTCGCGCAGCACGCGCTCCATGTCGTCGAGCGAACGCTGCAGCAGCGGCAGCAGCTCGCGCCCGGTCTGCGTGAGCGCGACGCTGCGGCTGTTGCGGTCGAACAGGCGCGCGCCGACGATTTCCTCGAGCCGGCGGATCTGCACGGTCAGCGCCGGCTGCGACAGGTGCAGCCGCGCGGCGGCGCGCGTGAAGTTGCCGGCGTGCGCGACGGTGACGAACGCGCGAATGTCGCGAAGATTCAGATCCATAACGGTTCGTGATTGCTGCGATCAAATCATTTCAATTGTGCTATCGCTGCGCCGACCTTACGCTCGTCTCCAACGAAAGACAAGGTAGGAGACACGGATGCTGCCGTTACTCGGGCTTGGCACGATCGTCGTGCTGCTGGCCGCGATTCTGTCGAAGCGGATGTCGCCGCTCGTCGCGCTGATCATCGTGCCGATCGCCGCATCGCTGATCGGCGGCTTCGGGCTGCACACCAGCAAGTTCGTCGTCGACGGGCTGAAGGGCCTCGCGCCCGTGGTCGGCATGTTCGTGTTCGCGATCCTCTATTTCGGCACGATCACCGACGCTGGCACGCTCGACCCGATCATCGACCGCATCCTGCGCGCGGTCGGCACGCGGCCGACGCGCATCGTGATGGGCACGACGCTGCTCGCGCTGCTGATCCACCTCGACGGCTCGGGCGCCGTGTGTTTCCTCGTGACGATTCCGGCCGTGCTGCCGCTGTACGACCGGCTGAAGATGGACCGGCGCGTGCTGGCCGCCGCGGTGTCGATGGCCGCGGGCATCA
The DNA here is from genome assembly GCF_050768715.1 of Burkholderia sp. ZZQ-2. NCBI lineage: Bacteria > Pseudomonadati > Pseudomonadota > Betaproteobacteria > Burkholderiales > Burkholderiaceae > Burkholderia > Burkholderia sp. ZZQ-2. Next base: position 7,756 of record NZ_LDVA01000072.1, read on the forward strand.
ACTTCCTGCCGTGGACGGGGCCGATGATCCGCGCGTCCGCTTCGCTGCATCTGCCGGTGTCGGCGCTGTTCAATCCGCTGATCCCGGTGCAGGCGATCGGGCTCGTGTTCGTGTTCGGCGTCGCGTACTGGCTCGGGCGGCGCGAGGAGAAGCGGCTCGGCCTGTCACGCGACGATGCGTCGATTCCGTTGCCGACCCGCGAGCTGACGCCCGACGAGCAGGCACTGCGCCGGCCGCACCTGTTCTGGTTCAACCTCGTGCTGACGTTCGTCGTGCTCGGCACGATGGTCGTGATGGGCGAGAAGATCCCGCCGGCGATCATGTTCATGGTCGGGCTGTGCATCGCGCTGATGGTGAATTACCCGGACGTCGACATGCAGAGGAAGCGCATCGACGCGCATGCGCGCGCGGCGCTGATGATGGCCGGCATCCTGCTCGCGGCCGGCGTGTTCACGGGGATCATGCAGGGCAGCGGGATGCTGAAGGCGATGGCGCAGGCGGCGGTCGGCTTCGTGCCGCCGTCGATGGCCGGCCACATCCCGGTCGCGCTCGGCCTCGCGTCGATGCCGCTCAGCATGCTGTTCGATCCCGATTCGTTCTACTTCGGCGTGCTGCCCGTGATCGCGGAGGTGGCCGGCCAGCTCGGCGTGCCGGCCGTGCAGGTCGGGCAAGCTGCGCTGCTCGGCCAGATGACCACCGGTTTCCCGGTCAGCCCGCTGACGCCCGCGACCTTCCTCGTCGTCGGCCTGTGCGGCATCGAGCTGGCCGAGCACCAGAAGTTCACGTTTCCGCTGCTGTTCGGCGCGTCGATCGTGATGACGATCGCGTGCGTCGTGCTGGGCATCTTTTGATTTTCACCGGCGGCGCACCCGCCGGACGACGACGGTATGGACATGACAGCAAAGCAACCTGAACGGCGCGTGCGCATCGGCGCGGGCGCCGGCTACTCGGGCGACCGGATCGAGCCCGCGGTCGAGCTGGCCGAACACGGGCAGCTCGACTATCTCGTCTTCGAATGCCTGGCGGAGCGCACGATCGCGATCGCGCAGCAGGCGCGGCGCCAGGACCCGTCGCTCGGCTACGATCCGCTGCTGGACGCGCGGATGCGCGCCGTGCTGCCGGTCGCCGTGCCGAACGGCGTGCGCATCGTGTCGAACATGGGCGCGGCGAATCCGCGGGCGGCCGCACGGCGCACCGCACGGATCGCGCAATCGCTCGGCGTCGCCGGGCTGAAGGTCGCGGCCGTCGAAGGCGACGACGTGCTCGACGTCGTACTGCGCGACGCGTTCCGTTTCGAGGAATCGGGCGACGACGTCGCCGCGTATCGCGACCGCATCGTGTCCGCGAACGCGTATCTCGGCGCCGCGCCGATCGTCGATGCGCTCGCGGCCGGCGCGGACGTCGTGCTGACCGGGCGCGTCGCCGATCCGTCGCTGTTCGCCGCGCCGCTGATCCACGCGTTCGGCTGGCGGATGGACGATTGGGACACGCTCGGGGCCGCGACGGTCGTCGGCCACCTGCTCGAATGCGCGGGGCAGGTGACGGGCGGTTATTTCGCCGACCCCGGCTACAAGGACGTGCCGAACCTCGCGCGGCTCGGGTTTCCGATCGGCGAAGTCGCGGCGGACGGCTCGGTCGTGATCACCAAGGTGCCGCACGCGGGCGGCCGCGTGAGCGCGGCGACCTGCAAGGAACAGCTGCTCTACGAGATACACGATCCGGCGCGGTACCTGCAGCCCGACGTCGTCGCGGATTTCACGCACGTCACCGTCGTCGAGGAGGCGGCGGACCGCGTGCGCGTGACGGGCGGGCGCGGCACGGCGCGGCCCGACACGCTCAAGGTGTCGGTGGCGTATGTCGACGGCTGGATCGGCGAAGGCCAGATCTCGTACGGCGGCCCGGGCGCGCTCGAACGCGCGCGGCTCGCGCTCGGGATCGTCCGCGAGCGGCTGGCATTGACTGGCGTCGCCGCGACCGAGCTGCGCTTCGACCTGATCGGCGTCGATGCGCTGTATGGCGACGCGACGCCGGCCGTGCGCGGCGAGCCGGCCGAGGTTCGTGTGCGGGTGGCCGGCCGCGCGGCGAGCGCCGGCGAAGCGGCGCGGATCGGCAATGAAGTCGAGACGCTCTATACGAACGGGCCGGCCGGCGGCGGCGGCGCGTTCAAGTCGACGCGCGAGGTGATCGCCGTGCAGTCGGTGCTGCTGCCGCGCGCGGCCGTGACGCCGTCGTTTTCATTCGTGGAGGCATGATGCAACTGCGTGAACTCGCGCATGCGCGCACCGGCGACAAGGGCAATACGCTGAACGTGTCGGTGATTTGCCGCGATCCGCGCCATTACGATCATCTGCGCACGCATCTGGGTGCCGATGCGGTGAAGGCGTGGCTCGCGGGTATCGTGCACGGCGACGTCGTGCGGTACGAACTGCCGGCGCTCGGGGCATTCAATTTCGTGCTGCGCGATGCGCTCGGTGGCGGCGTCACGCGCTCGCTCGCGCTCGACGCGCACGGCAAGTCGGTCAGTTCGGCGCTGCTGGCGATCGAGGTGCCGGAGCCGGCGTGACGAAATACGTCGATGCGGAGGGAGGGGGCGACAGCCTGCCGACGCTACCGGCCGACTGACAAGAGGCTCATCAAATTGGTTGCCGGAGCATGCTCGCCATCGGACTCAGAACATTTTCCGTTTGAGTGGGTTGCTGGGCTGTCGGGCGTTAAAAGCAGCTTATATGCTTAGCCAAAAAATGGAAGTCGCGCTCTTACCCAGTCAATCAAGGTCGGTGGCATGTCGATCGTGTAATCAGCTTGCTTCTCATCGTCTTGGTAAGTAATGCTGTTGGGGCCTATGGTGAGGGGTTCGTGACCTGGCTGGCCATCCCAGAATACTTTGTAGTTTCTCCTGGCCAGGATTTCGCCTCGGGCGTCCACGACGGTGAGTTGCACCGAATCCATGCCGTCGCCAAAGAAGTGGTTATTGTTGACGCCGCTTCCGCAGAGATTGATCGTATACTTTTTGCCGTCAAATTCCTTGATCCCACCATTCAGCTTGCTATTGTAGTTGTGGTGTTGGCAGTCAGTGTAATCGTGGTTTCCCTGTAAAATAAGAACACTGCCGCAAGCGATCGATAAAAATGCCAGTATGCTGACGATGAAGGCTGCTTTGCGTGCTTTTTTTACATGGATTCTGGCGGGCGGCATATCGTTTCCAGTTTCAATTGAATTGGTTTATTGAGTTTCAGGAGTTGTGGCTTGCTGTAGATCATGAAATCGCCACCTCTGTTATGCTTTTCTCGCCACTCGCTGTAGCTTTTATTATACACGGGGTAGTAGACATTTTTTGTCAAAAGTTTTCTAAGTCCGGGGCGTTTGTCAACGGGCTTGTCGAGCGGAGTACCTGGTAAATAAGACCAGTTGATAGTCGTTTCGGTTATCGAGGAGTTGCCCATTTGGGTGTGAAGCTTCTTTCCATCGATTATGTCGCTAACGGCTGCGCGATACGAGAGAATCATGTCTGTTTTGTTCCAATGCCCAAGATATTGGCTGTTTCCATTGTCCTTGTCATTGAAGGAGTAGTTATCCTTCACATAGGCGTAGACGTGAGTGATGGTGGCGGTGGTGTCGATGCAGTATGTTTTTGTTTTTTCCGCATTGTTGTATTGAAAATATTTTTCGGTGGAAACCGTCACTCGTCCGACTGCGGTGTATAAGTTGAAATTTCCGAGCGCGGCCGTCAGATCCGTTAAAAGTAGCCCGTCGAATGTGGCGCTTGTTGGAATATTTTGAAACTGGAACTGCCAGTCAACGTGAAATTGCCTTTGATTGTTGAAGAAAGCGGTCGTGTCAAAAGAAAGATCTGCCAATCCCTGGTCGACGAAAGCGGATCGGATCTGTCTGGAGATTTTTATTTTTGCTTCCCTGGCTGCTCCGGGTGAATAGATTTTTTTGGAAATCAACTCATCGTATTTTTTTCGGACACTGCCAAATTTCAATGCCCATTTGAGGGTGACCGTTGTGTCGTCAATCGGTTGTTCGGAGTTGGGATCATCATTGTAGATATGCTTGGGACTTGCAAACCACTTTCTTGCAATTTTCGCGGCAACAGGCCAGCCGATCGTGTCCATTGCGATCGGAACATCCTGCAGATCGAACTCGGGAATTTTGTCGTGATCTTCTCCGTCTGCCTCCTTTGGTTGCGCAGGTGGCTTGGGAGGTGCCTTGGGCTGCGCAGCAAGCAGCTTCTGGAAAGCAGCATCCGCCTCGATTTGTTCGGCAGTGGGCTTCGGTTGTGGCGGTGGAGGAACTTCACCTGGTGCAAGCCTCGCGTATGAAATGGTTTGTTGCGTATTGATCGGCACACAGCCTTGCGACCCTAAGCAAGCTTTCCATGTCGAGGTGGTAAAAGGTAGCAACGATGAATTCATTTGGTAGTAAGGCGATCTTTTTACCTTTGGCATATTTTTATGGAAACCCCGCTGACTTTATAATTTTGAGAGCCGGCTCGTCGTCCAAGCCAGGATGCCCTCACGTAGAAATCAGCCTAGCATCGATCTGATCGATGGGCTTGGTCATGTGTTGAGAGTGTTACTTGGAGAGGGGACGGGAATTAAGGCGTGGCTCTTTAGTCTGCGTGGATTTCCGGTGTTTAATGATGGTGTGACCGAAATCTTTTGGTGGGTAGATGGGGGATGAAAATATTTAACTAATGTTAATTGGACGTATACAAAATGCGAGCCTGAATTGATCTTGATCCGGGAAATGGCCCGGCTCGAAGGTAGGGAAATTCGGCATGATGTGTCCGATCGGACGCGAAGGCCAAACCATGAAGCTATGCCGCACAGCATGGGTGAGCCTGGCGATCTGTCAGATGACCCGTTCGAAGCAAGCGCGATGTATGCCGCATCGAGCGAGCGGCTTCGGCGATCGTGGGTATCGGTCCTGGCTTCGCCTGAGCCGGGATCGGCGATGCGGCGCATGGCCAGTCCAGGCCGATATGCGATGAGTCCGCCTTCAGTGCAGGCGACGGTTGCAAGGGAGATGGTGAGCGGCTGATAGACGACGAAGGGTAGTCGACCGTGAGCCTTGAGTTTGGCGATGGGGTTCGCTGCTTGATCCCGTCGTCGGGTAGCGCCTGGTTGACCAGACGTTTGCCGTTCCGATCGAGTGCAACGGTGTGATGCCGGCTTTTACCGACGTTGGCGTCGATGAAGCCATCGACGGGGTTGGGATATTCCAGCCAACCCCCTGTCCGAGATCATCCGCTACCCGCCAGGCCCGGTGGTCACCCCCCCTGAATCACGAAGGCGGCCGGGGCAAGAATAATGCCGGGTCCGGCTGGCCGAAGCCCCGCTTATCGGAGCGTGAAGACAGTAATTGGGCAGCCCCCGTCACGGAATCAGCAACTCGCGAAGCCCGTCCGCATGCTCGATACGTTCGCCGGCGATATGCAGGCGCTGGTCCCTGCGATAGTCGTAAACCGCGCGCGACGCGGCGAGCTGGTCGAAATCGAGCTCGATCGCGTGGCGCGATTCGCCGTTGCCGGCCTCGAAGATCAGGTTGCCGAACGGATCGGCCGCGAGGCTGCCCCCCGCGAACACGACGTCGTGCGTGCTGCCGCCGACGCGGTTGGCGACTACCGTGAACACCTGGTTCTCCATCGCCCGCGCCGTTGCCGACGTGCGGTGGACCGGGCGGTACGGTTCCATGTTGCCGTCGGTGATGAGGATCAGCTCGGCGCCGAGTTCGGCAAGCGCGCGGCCGGTTTCGGGGAATTCGTTGTCGTAGCAGATCAGCAGGCCGATCCGCACGCCGTGCCATTCGATCGTCGCGTAGCGGTCGCCGGGCAGCACGACGCCGTGCTCGCTCACCCACAGGTGCGTCTTGCGGTAGCGCAGCGCGATGCCGTCCGGCGTGACGAACACGGTGGTGTTGTAGAAGCGGCCGCCGTCGTTCTCGATCAGCCCGACCACGACGGCAACGTCGCGCGCGCGTGCGGCCGCGATGACCGCGCCGACGCTCGGGCCGTCGAGCGGCACGGCGCATTCGGCCAGGTTCGACGGATCGAGGAAGCCGGTGAGCTGCGCTTCCGGAAACATCACGATGTCGGTGCCCGGTGCGCAGGTCGCGATCGCTTCGAGCGTGCGCTGCAGGTTGTAGTGCGTGTCGCCGTCGCGACCGGCGAGCTGGACGATGTCGAGCTTCAGTTTCATGGGCGGTTTCGGTGGGCGAGGCCGGCGCGGCCGGCTCCGCAACGTTGGACGTCGGAACGCCCGAGTATGCGCCGAACCGCCGGTTTTCCCATCCCGCCGGCGTGTTAACCCGTCAGGGGTATTGATCCCGCGTACTGTCGCCGGCCTGGGCTCAACTTTTTTTGCCGGTCTGACCAGTCGAACCTCAAGTTGCATCGCGTGCGGTCGTTAAGGACGGTTGAGTGCCCATTTGACCAACCGAAAACAACGCGGCAACCGGAGATCAACGTCATCATGCTGTCATCGATTCGCGCCCGGATTCTGGCGACCTGCGTCGCCATCGTGGTCACGGCCCTGGCCGTGACAGGCGGCCTTGTGTACTACGTCGTCAAGCAGCACAACGACACGACCATCGACCAGAACCTGCAGTCCGTCCTGACCGGCCACGCGCTCGCGCTCGACGAGTGGGTCGCGAGCCGCGCGCAGCAGACCCAGGCGCTCGCGGACACGCTGACGCCGGGCGAAGGCGATCCGCTGCCGGCGCTGACGCTGCTCGGCAAATCGGGCGGTTTCCAGGTGCTCACGCTCGGCCTGCCGGATCACACCGCGTATTCGAACGTCCCGCTCGCGGCCGGCTACGATCCGACCGCACGCCCGTGGTTCAGGCAGGCGGTCGACGCAGGCCGGCTCGTCGTCACGGCGTTGTACCGCGACGCGTCGACCGGCAAGCCCGCGTTCGCGTTCGCCGCCCCGATCGTTCGCGGCGGCACGCTGAAGGGCGTGCTCGCGGCGAGCCTTTACATGGAGCGCGCGAGCGCGATCGTGGCGTCGATGCATCCGACGCCGTCGAGTTTCGCGTTCCTGGTCGACAAGAGCGGGCGCCTGATCGCGGGCGCGAAGACCGATCTGATCATGAAGCCGGCCGCCGAGCTGTCGCCCGAACTGACGCCGGAGCGTCTCGCCGGCCTGCAGACGGCGACCGAACCGGTGGCGATCGACGTGGACGGCGTGACCAAGCTGCTCCGCGCGCGCCCGATCGCCGGGACGGACTGGTCGCTCGTCATGGCGCTCGACCGGTCGGACGTGACGGCCGGCATGCGCGCCGTCGCGACGACGACGCTCATTGCGATCCTCGTCGTCGCCTGCGTCGCGGCGGCACTCGTCGGCGCGTTGACGAACGCGGCATTCAAGCGCGTGCTGCTCGTGCGCGACGCGCTGACCGACGTCGCGAGCGGGAGCGGGGACCTGACGAAGCGGCTGCCGGCCGACGGCGGCGACGAGGCCGCGCAGATCGCGCGGGCCTTCAACCTGTTCGCCGAAAAGATCAGCGCGATCCTGCTGCAGATACGCGGATTCAGCGAATCCGTGAGCGTGGCGAGCGCGGAGATCGCGCAGGGCAACCAGGACCTGTCGAGCCGCACCGAACACGCGGCATCGAGCCTGCAGGAGACCGCGGCGGCGCTCGAGGAGATCGCCGGCACGGCGCGCAACTCGGCCGACGCGGCCACGCAGGTGAGCCGGCTGGCGGAATCGGCGTCGGGCGTTGCCGTACGCGGCGGCGAGGTGGTGAGCGAGGTGGTCGCGACGATGGACGAGATCACGAAGGCGTCGGCCGAGATCTCGAACATCATCGGCGTGATCGACGGCATCGCGTTCCAGACCAACATCCTCGCGCTGAACGCGGCCGTCGAGGCGGCGCGCGCGCACGAGCACGGGCGAGGCTTCGCGGTCGTCGCGGGCGAGGTGCGCACGCTCGCGCAACGCAGCGCGGTGGCCGCCAGGGAAATCAAGCAGTTGATCCAGTCGTCCGTCGAGAAGATCGAAGGCGGATCGGGGCTCGTGAAGACGGCCGGCACGACGATGGACGAGATCGTCGAGGGCGTGCGCGGCATCACGAGCGTGATCGCGGAAATGACGGTCGCGGCGAACGAGCAGAGCACCGGGATCGCGCAGGTGAACCAGGCCGTGTCGCAGCTCGATCACTCGACGCAGCAGAACGCTGCCCTCGTCGAGGAGTCGGCTGCGGCCGCCGCGCTGTTGCGCGAGCAGGCGGCTCAGCTCGCGCAGACGGTCGGCGAATTCAAGCTCGCGGGTTCGCACCGGGCCGCGACGGCATCGGCATGATCCAGCCGCGGCCGTCGAAGGCCGCCGCAAAGAGGCAGGCAGGGGAGCGAAAACGGGCGCGACGGAGCGCGCTATCCGTCGGTCTGCGCCTTCAGGAACAGTGAAAACAGTTCCGATTGCGAATTGATCGCGAGCTTCCCGTAGATGTTGCGCCGATGCACCTTGACCGTTTCGGCGGAAATCGACAGCTTGTTCGCGACTTCCTTGTTCGAGCGGCCGCTGAGGATCAGCCGGATCACGTCGAGTTCGCGCGCGGTGAGCGGCGTGCCGAGCCGCGCCATCGCCTGCTCGAAGCCATCGTGCGCGCCGGCCCGGCGCGGCAGCGCCTGCTCCGCGGAGGCGGGCTCGAACGCGAGCCGCTGCCGCATCAGCCCGGCCACCCACGGCCGGATCAGGTCGAGCAGCGCAACCTGCCCGGGGCTGAAGCGCCGTTTGCTGCCGAGCGACAGGCACAGCGTGCGCGCATCGTCGAGCACGACGTTGAACTGCACCTCGTCCTCGACGACGTTGTGCGTGAAATAGAGCGTGTAGTACTCGGTATCGCGAAAGCATTCGGGCGCGACGTCCGACAGCCGGAACAGGCCGCTCCTCGGCGCGTCGCGGTTCGCGATGTAGAACGGGTCGAGCTGGTACAGGCCCTGTACGTAGTCGCGGAACAGCGGGTCGGGGCCGCCGCCTTCGTACGGGCATTCGGCGAACACCTGCGGGCGGCCGTCGCCGAAGGTCAGCACGACCCAGCTGTCGACCGCGACGTATTCCTCGATCAGCCGGATCAGCGCCAGCCAGAAGCCCGGCTGGTCGAGCGACTCGATGAGCCGCCCGACCGAACGATGCCACGCGACATCCTGCAAGGTGAGGTTCATGCGGTTTCCGGATCGGCGGGACCGGTCGGCGCGCGTCGCGCCGTCGCACCGTGCGCATCGACCTGTCCGGGGATGAAGAACGAGATCGTAACGCCGGGCGACGCGAATGGCGAGGCCGCGCACGGTCGCCGTCTCCTGATAAGCTATCGCGATTCCGAGATGGAGAAGTCGATGACTCCCAGCGCCAATACAACTACAAACGCCCATTCCAATATCGATATGACGACGATGCCCCTGACGGGCCAGTCGCTCGACACACTGATGAACCGGCTCGAAGCCGATCTCGAGGAAAGCGATTCGAGCCGCGAGAGCGACCTTGCGGCACGACTGCGTGCGCAGCCGTTGCGTGCCGATTCGCTCGACGCGATCGCGCGCCTGCACACGCTGTGGATGCACGCCGGCGATCCGGCCGCCGCGCGCGCCGTGCTCGACGAGGACGGCGCGGGCGTGCACGACGCGGCGCCGCCCGAGGCGCGGCCCGACATCCGCATGCAACTCGCGCTATACCGGCTGCAGGTCGCCCGGCACCTGGGCGAGAACGACGCCGTCACCGAGGCGATCGGCCAGATGCACGACGTCTTGCGCACGTCGCCGACGCTCGATGCCGATCGCTACGTCCGCGCACGCATTCTCGATACGCTCGAATTCGACCACGCGGAGCATGCGCTCGACGCGATCGAACTGCGGCATGCGCTGAACCGCGCGATTGCCGACCGCGCCACGTTTCGTGCGTGGGACGAGGCGAACCGGCAATGCCTGCGCGCGTGGGCACTGCGGCGTCTCGACCGGGACGACGACGCGCGTGCGGCGGCCGAGGCCGCGGTGGCTGCGATGGCATCGGCAGCGGTGGACCAGGACATCGACGCCGACGACTGGCTGCGGATCGGACGGGCGATGATCGAGATCGCGCCGCTGCAGTTCGACACCATTCGCCAGGCCGTCGAGTCGCGCATTGCCGACTGGGCGCTGCCGCCTCGCCGCGAGGCCGAGGTGAGGCTGGCGCGGCTCGCCGCGCGGGCGGCACACGCGCAAGGCGATCTCGCGGGCGCGCTGGCCCGTTGCGAGATGGCGCGCCACAGCCTCGAATCGGACGGCGGAGACGACTTCATCGAATACGAACTGCCGTGGCTGCTCGAGGCGGGCCGTTTCGACGAGGCAGGGCGCAGGGCGTTCTTCCACGTGTACCAGATCGAAAGCAGCATGCTCGACCGGGTCGGGCAGATCATCCATGCACGCCTGGCCGAGCCGACCGACACGTCGGTCTGGTGGCCGCTGTGCGCGATGCGCGCAGCGGGTTTCCAGCCGACGCTCGAGCGGCTCGTCGAACTCGGCGCGGAAGGGCCCGACGCGCTGGCCGCGCGTTCGCCGACCCATGGCGAGATCTTTGCCGCGTTCGGCTCGCTCGAAGGCGACGCGTTGCGCTACGCGATCGCCGACGCCGCGCGCGAGGTCGCACTGCGGCGCGCGCCCGGCCATCCGTGGATCGCGCGGCTCGCGGCCGTCTACGACGGCGAAACCGGCCGCATCGACGCGACGACCCAGGCCGCGCGCCTGCTCGCGGCCGCGCAGGAAGGCGAGATGTACGACAACCGCACCGGGTTCATGCTGACCGATGCGCGCATTCGGGCGCTGGGTGTCGCCGCCGCGATGAAGCTGCCGCCGCCGCCGCTGCGCAGCGGCTTGTGGAGCTACGGCTACGCGTGCTCGATCGAGGACAGGGCCGAGGAGGCGATCGACGCGCTGCCGGCCGAGGAACAGGCGCCGGTGCGCGCCGATCTCGAGCGCCTGAAGATCGCCGCGTACGAGCAGGGCCGCGCCTGCATGGAGCGCTTCTTCGAGACGGGCAACGGCCATCCGTACGATGCGTGCGCGCACCTGTATTCGATGCTCTGCAACAACCTCGCGATCCTCTATCGCGGCGAGGAGCGCTACGACGAAGCGCTGGTCCTGCATCGCAACGGGATCGCGGCGAGTTCGTTTGCCGAGCATTACGACGGGGTGCGCTATGTGCTCGCGTGCCAGGAGAAGGATGAAGAGATGCTCGAAGCCGCCGAGCAGCTGTGGCACTACGCCGCCGAATACGGTTACAGCCGGCACGAGCCGAACTGGTACGTGCGCGACGTGGTGCGCGCGCTGTACCGCGTCGATCGCTGCAACGAATTGCCGATCTGGCTCGAGCGCCTCGTCGGCTGGCAGCGCGAGCACGACCAGCTCGACGGCAGGTTGCCCGACGAGGCACTGATTGCCCGCCTCGTGTTCGCGGCCCACATGTCGGAGTCGCATCCGGACCAGGCATCGGCGCTGTACGACGCCGCGCGTGCGCAGGCCGACGCGTCGCGCGATCTGAACGTGCTGCTCCGGGCCGCCGACGCGGCGTACGAACTGGGCCGCCAGCCGGACGCGAAATATTTCTACGAACGGGTGCTCGCCGGCAACCGGCACGCCGCCGAACCGCTCGACCTGAAGATGGACGTGATCGAGCGGCGGATCAGCGAGGCCGGTGCGCCGCCCGCGGCGCCGGGCCCGGCGACGGCCGCGCCGGGCAAGCGCTGGTGGAAGTTCTGGCAATGACGGCCGTCGGTCGGCGGGCCGGCTATGCGCCGCGCAACGCGCTGAACGCCGATGCGCTGAAAGCGGCGATCGCCGCGCGCAGCACCGCGCGAGGCGATGCCGACGCGGTGCGCGCGTGGCTGCTCAACCATTTCTACCGGCACGTCGTCGCGAACTTCGAGCCGGCACGCACGATCGGGTCGCTCGACGACGCGCGGCAGGCGCTCGGTAACGCCGCGCCGCCGGCGTGGGTCGCGCGGCGCTTCGGTGCGGACGCGAAGACGATCGGCGAGGCCGACGCCGGCAGGCTGGCGCCCGTCGTTTGGGTCGACCCGGGCGATCCGCAGCTTCTCGCGCTCGAAACCACGCTCGTCGAGTTTCTCGAGTCGCGCAAGGGGACCGGGCTCGAGGGCAAGCTCGACCGTGTCAATTGCCCGCAGGCGCTCGCGATGTGGGAACGCGAGCATGCGGAGATGGCGGCCCGGATTGCGCGCGGCTGGCGCGAGAGCCAGCCCGATGCGCTGCGCACCTGGTGTGAAACCGCGAACGGCCGCTTCGTCGAATTCCTGCCCGACAGCGCGCTGCTGCGCGCCGAAATGGCGTTCGAGAGTTACGTGATGCGCCATTGCCTCGGCCAGTTCGCCGACCGGCAGGCGCTGACGGGCGGCTACGGCGGGCGCTATGCGGAAGCGATCGAGGCGCGCACGCTGCGGCTGCTGAGCTTCCGGGACGCGAGCGGCCAGCCGCACATCACGATCAGTGTCGCGATGCGCGCGGACGGCGGCCTCGACGTCGATCAGGTCAAGGGCAAGCAGAACCGGCCGCCGGTCGAGCGCTATGTCGACGACGTGCTGACGTGCCTGAATACGCTGGGGACGACGGATAACACGCCGCCCGACTGCATCGCGCTCGGCGTGGTCCATACGGCGTCGGGGTGGTGCAGGATCGAGGACGTGACGGATGCCGCGTCGCAAGCACGGCTCGTCGCGCGCCATCCGCAATTGTTCGGGCGGCTCGCGGAGCCGACGCCGACCGTCGAGTGGCTGGTCGCCGCGCGGCAGCCCGAACTGTTGCAGGCGCGGCCGCCGCGTGCCGGCTCGGTGCGTTACGCGGTGCGCGCGACGCTGGCGCCCGCGGTGCCGTCCGCGCAACGGGACGATGCACGGCCCGCCTTTGCGACCGAGAACGTGCGCTGGCCCGGCTACGACGCGCCGCACGGCGCCAGTGCCGGCGAATGACGGGGCGAAGACCATGACATTCAAGCTGATCGTCGCGCTGTTCGTGCTGTGGCGTATCGTGCGTTACCTCCGCCGGCGCGGTGCGCGCCATTCGACCTTGTCCGCCCGCAAGCACTGGGCGCTGCTGCTCGCGCATCCGTACGTGGAGGCGACCGGGTTCTCGGGTTTCGACGATGCGGATACGAGCCACCTGAACGACACGTCGCGCAAGTTCCTGCGCGCGCAGATGCTGCATCAGATGGAGTTGCGCACCGACGCGACGGACGACGATGCGCGCGCGCACCTCGCACGCGTGCTCGAGACGCAATGGTTTCGGGCCGACCTGCATGCGCTGCAGCCGACCGACGACCCGCGTGCCGCACTCGCGTTCGCCTGTGCGCGGATGGCGTTCCTCGCGCGCGTGGCGATGCTGATGGGCTGGACCGAGCCGGACACCGCGTGGCGTGTGCTGTTGCTCAACGCGCAGCGCGCGCAGGATTGTTTCGGCAGCTGGACGGATTTCGGTAGCGCGTATATCGCGGGCCGCAAGCAGTGGGTGGCCGGGTTTCGCGCCGACCCGTTCGGCAAGGCGTTCGACGACGCCACGCTGCAGCGCTGGCTTGCACCGGACGGTGTGTGGGGGCGGGCGGCATGGCCGGGGCTGGCGGCGTTCGATCCCGAACCGGTCGCGCAACCTCGGTGACGCGTCGATGCCGCCAGCCGTTCACTTCGCATACCGCTTTCCGTTCCTGCCGACGCGGACATGATTTCATCCGTTCATCCCCTGTTGCGACGCCTGGCGCTGTCCGTTGCGTGTGCGGTGCCGGCGTCGGTGCTGCCCGCGACGGCGCAGGCGGTCGAGCCGGTCGCGGCCGACCGCCTGCTGCGCACGTTCCTCCACGACCACTACGGCAACTGGCGCGCGGACCGCAAGGGCTGGCAGTCGGACGCGGGCGATTTCATTCATTCGCCGTGCGGGTCGCTGCGCGTCGCGACCGCCGACGGCCCGCGGTACCTGCTCGCGGTGTGCGGCGAGACCGAGGCCGCCGTGCAGGACGGCATGCCGGGGATGGATTCGGACGGCACGACGGGCACCATCGACCTGTACGTGCTGAAGCCCGCGGCGGACGGCAAGACGCTCGAGCCGGTGGTGAAGAAGACGGATATCGCGTCCGGCAAGCGCGGCGAGCCGGGTACGGTGCGCATCGAGCGGTACGGCCCGCACCTGTTCGGCTTCACGATCGGCGATGGCGTCACGCTGCAGGGCTATACGATGGCGATGCGATCGATCTGGCTGCCGGTCGGCAACGCGATCGTCGAGGCGGCGCCGCGCATCGACGAAGCGCTCGACAACACGGGGTCGCTCGATTGCGGGAACGCGAAGTCGCATTGCGAGAGCCGCACGTTTTCGATCGTGCCCGACACGACCGGCACCGGCGACGTCTATCCGCTGACGGTCACGGAAACGGGCTCGCGCGGCGACAAGGCGATTCACGCGCGCTACACGGTGACGTTCGACGCGGCGCGCGGCCGCTACGTGGTGCCGAAGGCGTTGCGCGCAGGATACTGACCGTTCGCGCGAAGGAACGGGCGGCGCGGTGCCGCCCGCGCGTCATACGTACAGGTACCGCACGAGGTGGAAGAACACCGGCGCGGCGAAGCAGATCGAGTCGACGCGATCGAGCATCCCGCCGTGGCCCGCGATCATCGAACCCCAGTCCTTGGTGCCGAGCGAGCGCTTGACGGCCGACAGCACGAGGCCGCCGACGAAGCCCGCGATCACGATCGCGAGCGAGATCCCGAACGCGGCGCCGAAACTGAACGGCGTCACGCGATACAGCGACGCGCCGCACAGCGTCGCGAGCAGCCCGCCGCCGACGAACCCTTCGATCGTCTTGGACGGCGACAGCTGCGGCGCGATCTTGCGGCGCCCGAACAGCTTGCCGACGACATACTGCAGCACGTCGCTGATCTGCACGACGAGCAGGAAGAAGAACAGCAGCAGCGCGTTCTGTCCCGTGTAGCGCGGGATGTCGAGGATCAGCACGGCCGGCGCGTGGCTCAGCCCGTACACGCACACCATCAGCGCCCAGTTGATCTTCGCGTTGCGGCTCAGGAATTCGCGCGTGTCCTGCGTGAGCGCCGACACGAGCGACATCGCGAAGAACAGGTGCACGGGCACGAAGATCGAGTACATCCCGTACCAGTTGATCCCGAGCAGCAGGTATTGCACGGGGATCGCGACGAAGAACGCGATGAACAGCGTCGTGTGGTCGCTCGCGGTCGTCGGCGTAAGCGTGATGAATTCGCGCAGCGTCAGGTAGGACAGCACCGCGAACACGAGATACGTGACGTTGTTGCCGAGGCTGATCGCGATGACCATGATCGCGATCATCGCCCACCACGCACGGATGCGCTGGTTCAGGTTGACGATGGTCGCGCTCGTGCCGCCGCTGCGCGCGCCGAGGATCGCGCCGATCACGGTGGCGATGACGAGCACGCCCGTGACGCCCGCGACCAGTTCCCAGAAGAGAGTTCGCATGGGGGATATCCGGAAAAGGGAAAGGAGAGGGCGGTGTTCAGCCGGCCGGCCGCTGCGGCGGCGCGAGCGCGACGACCGCGTCGCGCATGCGGGCGAGGAACGTCGGCTTGTCTTCCTGGGCACCGAGCGCATCGTTCGCGCCGAAGTGCACCTTGCAGATCAGCGGCACCGGCCAGATCGCACCCTTCGGCATGATCCGTTGCAGGTTCTCGAGATAGACGGGCGCGAGCGCGACGTCCGGAAACTCGGTCGCGAGGTGGAACAGCCCGCTCTTGAACGGTTGCGGCAGGATCTCGGCGCCGCGCGTGCCTTCCGGGAAGATGATGATCGAATGGCCCTGCCGGAGCGCGTCGCGCACGGGGTCGAGCGGATCGCCGCCGGATTCCCGGTGGCGATCGATCAGCACGACGTTCAGCAGCTTCTGCGCGATGTGGCGCTTCGCGTCGCTGCTGTCCCAGTAGTCGCGCGCGGCGACGGGCCGCACGACCGCGCGCACGTCGCGCGGCAGCGCGGCGAGGATCGCGAGCGTGTCGATGTGGCTCGTGTGGTTCGAGAAGTAGATCTTCTGCGTGGGGGACGGCGGCGCCTGATGCCAGACCGGATACGCGCCGGCGACGAGCCGCACGATGGACAGCAGGAAGTCGCGCTGCCAGACGTTGAGAATGTTCATCGGCGTCGCGCCTCCTGCCTGCCTGCATGGCCCGCGGCGCATGCGCGGCGGGCGGAACCCCGGAATGCCGGCGCGGCAGGATGCGCGCCGGACGGCCCTTGTTTAAATTTTTTCAAATTCGTGGCTGCCTGTCGCAGGTCCGCGATAATCGGACGATTCGCCGCCACACGCTGTTGCGTCGCGGCGAATGCGCCGGTCGGCGGCGTGATAATCGGCTGTTGCACGAGTGCCCGTTTGCAGTTCGAATGGATCGTGCTGCGCTCGGGCCAGCGGATTATCGCGAGTTTCCGTCAAAAACGCCAGATTGGCGCCGCGCTTGCGCGCCGGGCGCATGCTTGACGCATCGGGGCCGCTCGGCGACGATTAGGGCCGTCCATGGAAGGCCGTCCAGGGCCGTTTCGCCGCCCGGGGCATGGCGGCGGGAAAGGTGTCCGACTGTGCCGCGCGAATAGAACGAATACGAAACGATGAGCCTCTACGCACTCAAACCCAAATTCCAGAACCGCCTGCGCCCGTTCGCGAACTCGCTCGCCGAGCGCGGCGTCACGGCCAACCAGGTCACGCTGTTCGCGGCCGGCGGCTCGATCGTCGTCGGCGCGCTCGCCGGGCTCGGCGTGTTTGCCCGCGCGCTGTTCCTGCTGATCCCGCTGTGGCTGTTCGTGCGGATGGCGCTCAATGCGATCGACGGGATGCTCGCGCGCGAGCACAACCAGAAAAGCACGCTCGGCGCATATCTCAACGAACTCGGCGACGTCGTGTCCGATGTCGCGCTGGTGCTGCCGTTTCTCGCGATTCCGGCGTTCGCTCCGGCAGACGTCTGGCTGTTCGCGCTGACGGCGGTGATCGTCGAATGCGCGGGGCTGATCGGCCCGCTGGTCGGCGTGAGCCGCCGCTACGACGGCCCGTTCGGCAAGAGCGACCGCGCGCTCGCCCTCGGCGCGTTCGCGCTGTGGATCGGGCTCGGCTTTCCGGTCGGCGGTGTCGCCGCATGGCTGTGGCGGCTGCTGATCGTGCTGTCGATCGTGACCGTGGTGCGGCGCGTGCAGGCCGGCATCGCGGAAAAGGGCGGTTGAAAGGGTAGTCAAGGCAGTCAAAGGCAGTGGCGGTACCGGGCGCCGGAGGGCGGCGCACCAAGATTCGAATAGCGAAACGAGAGAAAACGCATGAGCGCACGCCTGGCCCGCGAGGCCGACTTCATCACGCACGACGGCGAAACGCTGTTCTATCGTCACTGGCCCGCAACGGGCCCGCGCTGCCGCGGCGCCATCGTGCTGCTGCATCGCGGCCACGAACATTCGGCGCGCGTCGCGCATCTCGTCGACGAGCTCGACCTGCCGGATTTCGCGTTCTTCGCGTGGGATGCGCGCGGCCACGGCCGCTCGCCCGGCGCACGCGGCTACAGCCCGAGCGCGGCCGCGTCGGTACGCGACCTGCAGACCTTCGTCGAACATATCCGCGACACGCACGGCATCGCGATCGAGGACATGGCCGTGGTCGGCCAGAGCGTCGGCGCGGTGCTCGCGGCCACCTGGGTGCACGACTACGCGCCGCCGATCCGCGCGCTCGTCGTCGCGTCGCCGGCGTTTCACATCAAGCTCTACGTGCCGTTCGCGCGGCCGGGCCTGCGGCTGATGCACAAGCTGCGCGGGCTGTTCTACGTGAACAGCTACGTGAAACCGAAATTCCTCACGCACGATCCCGAGCGGATCGCGAGTTATGCGTCCGATCCGCTGATCACACGGCCGATCGCGGTCAACATGCTGCTCGACCTGCACGACACCGCGCAGCGGA
This sequence comes from Burkholderia sp. ZZQ-2, assembly GCF_050768715.1. NCBI lineage: Bacteria > Pseudomonadati > Pseudomonadota > Betaproteobacteria > Burkholderiales > Burkholderiaceae > Burkholderia > Burkholderia sp. ZZQ-2. Next base: position 25,695 of record NZ_LDVA01000072.1, read on the forward strand.
TCGTCGCCGATGCGGCCGCGATCACCGTGCCGACGCAACTGCTGATCTCGGGCGCCGACTGGGTCGTGCATCGCGGCCCGCAGGACCGCTTCTTCGAACGCCTCGGCGCCGCGCGCAAGGAGCGCATCGTGCTGCCGGGCTTCTATCACGACACGCTCGGCGAACGCGATCGCGCGCAGGCGCTCGCGCCGCTGCGCGCATTCGTGCTGCGCGAATTCGATGCGCCGAGCCCGCGCGTGTCGCTCGCCGATGCCGACCGGCGCGGTGCGTTCCACGATGAATACGCGGCGCTCGGCCGCCCGCCCGCGAATGCGTTCGCGCGTGCGTACTGGGCGCTCACGCGGGCCGGCCTGAAGGCCGGCGGCGCGCTGTCGGACGGTATCGCGCTCGGGCTGCGGCTCGGTTTCGATTCGGGCTCGACGCTCGATTACGTGTACCGCAACCGCGCGCAGGGGCGGCTCGGCGTCGGCGCGTTGATCGATCGCACGTATCTCGATTCGCCGGGCTGGGTCGGCATCCGCCAGCGCAAGGTGCATCTGCAGGAGCTGATCGGCGCGGCGATCGGCCGCCTGCGCGGCCACGGCACGCCGGTGCGGATCGTCGACATCGCGGCCGGGCACGGGCGCTACGTGCTCGACGCGATCGCGTCGGCCGCCGAGCGCGACGGCGCGGCGCCCGACGACATCACGCTGCGCGACTACAGCCCGCCGAACGTCGAGGCCGGGCGCGTGCTGATCGCGCAGCGCGGCCTCGAGCCGATCGCGCGCTTCGAGCGCGGTGACGCGTTCGACGAGGCGTCGCTCGCGACGCTCGAGCCGCGTCCGACGCTCGCGATCGTGTCGGGCCTCTACGAACTGTTCGGCGAGAACGCGCTGATCGAGCGCTCGCTGCGCGGGCTCGCGCAGGCCGTGCCGCCGGGCGGTTATCTCGTCTATACGGGGCAGCCGTGGCATCCGCAGCTCGAATTCATCGCGCGCGCATTGAACAATCACCGCGGCGAGGCGACCTGGGTGATGCGCCGCCGCTCGCAGGCCGAGATGGACGAACTCGTCGCGCGCGCGGGGTTCCGCAAGCTCGACCAGCGGATCGACGAAATGGGCATTTTCACGGTCAGCCTCGCGCAGCGGGTCGACGCGTCATGAGCGAATTCGGCGGCGACGCGCGCGGCCTGGCGGCGCAGGCGTCGGCGGCCGGCGCACGCGACGCGTCGTTCGCGCTGCGTCTCGGCTGGCTCGCGGTGATGGGCGCCGTGTTCTTCTCGACCTACGGCTTCGCGAACTGGCTCGCCGCGCGCCGCGTGGCGGTGCCGACCTTCGCGTTCGGCTGGGAACACGCGATCCCGTTCGTGCCGTGGACGATCGTGCCGTACTGGTCGATCGACCTGCTGTATGCGCTGTCGTTCTTCTTCTGGACGCGCCGCGCCGACCTGCTCGATCACGTGAAACGGCTGTTGACCGTGCAACTGGTATCGGTCGCGTGCTTCATCGCGTGGCCGCTGCGCTTCGGGTTCGAGCGGCCCGACGCGGGCGGCGTGGCCGGTGCGCTGTTCACGCTGCTGATGGGGTTCGACAAGCCGTTCAACCAGGCGCCGTCGCTGCACATCGGGCTGCTCGTCGTGCTGTGGGCCGTCTATGCGAAGCACGTGCGCGGCACGCTCGCGCGCGTCGTGCTCCACCTGTGGTTCGCGGCGATCGGCGTGTCGGTGCTGACGACCTACCAGCATCACGCGATCGACGTGCCGACCGGTGCGGCCGTCGGCTGTC
>NZ_LDVA01000073.1:0-33731 GCF_050768715.1 Burkholderia sp. ZZQ-2
CACGCCGGCCGTCGGCGCGACGCCTCGCGGCACCCCCGCTCCCGCGCGCACGGCGGCCGCGACTCCGGCGCCGAGCCTGCCGGTCATGCCGCCGATCCCCCTGTTCCAGCACGATCGTCTGATCGTCACGCAAAGCGACTGATGCACCACGACAACCTACATACCGCCGCGCCGCCGGCCGCACTGAACGATCCTGCACTCGACGCGCGCCGCGCGACGCGTCGCAAGCGCTTCATCGTGTTCTTCGCGGTCGTGCTGGTGGCCGCGCTTGCATGGATCGCATACTGGTTGATGAGCGATCGTTATTACGAAGACACCGACGATGCGTACGTCGCCGGCAGCATCGTCCAGGTCGCCGCGCAGATCCCGGGATCGGTGACCGACGTCGTGGTCGCCGATACGCAGGCCGTGCGCGCCGGCCAGACGCTCGTGAAGCTCGACGACACCGAGGCGTCCGTCGCGTTCGCGCAGGCGAAGGCGCAGCTCGCACAGGCCGTACGGCAGGTCGCGAACGCGAAGATCTCGAACACGATGTACGTCGAGGCCGTAAACGCACGGCGCGCCGACCTGTCGCTCGCGCAGCGCGCGTTTGCCGCGCGCTCGGGCGCATCGGTCGAGATCGTCGCACCCGAGGAACTCGCGCGTGCACGGGCGGCGGTCGCCGGTGCGCAGGCGAATCTCGCGGCCGCGCAGGCGCAGCTCGATGCGGCGCGCGCGCTCGGCACCAGGCTGCCCGTCGACGAAAACCCGGCCGTCGTGCAGGCGGCCGCGCAGTTCAAGCTCGCGTACCGCAACCTGAAGCGCACGACGATCGTCGCGCCCGTCGATGGCACGATCGGGCAGCGTTCGGTGCAGGTCGGCCAGCAGGTCGGGCCCGGCGTGCCGCTGATGTCGATCGTGCAGCTCAACCGGCTGTGGATCGAGGCGAATTTCAAGGAAGGGCAGATCCGCCACATGCGCATCGGGCAGCCGGTCGAGGTCGTGTCGGATCTCTACGGCTCGCGCGTGACCTATCGCGGCCGTGTGCAGGGCTTCTCGGCGGGGACGGGCAGCGCGTTCTCGATGCTGCCGTCGCAGAACGCGGCCGGCAACTGGATCAAGGTCGTGCAGCGCGTGCCGGTCGTCATTGCGCTCGAGCCGCGCGATCTCGCCGCGCATCCGCTGCGCGTCGGGCTGTCGATGCGCGCAACGGTCGACACGCACGACCGCAACGGCCACGCGCTCGACAGCGAGCCGCCGACGCCGGCCGTCAGCACGCGCGTGCACGACGGGGTGGCGAGCGACGCGGAAGCGGCGGCGGCCGCGATCATTCGCGAGAATCAGGGCGGGTAGCGCCTGCCCGGGAGAGGGGCGGCCGATCGCGACGACCGGCCCGCCCCCGCGCGCCACGCCGCCCGCGAAACCTTTCCATCGTTTCCCGCCCGACTTTCGCATTTCCGCCATCGATGTCGGCGCCGTTCAAACGCGTGTCGCGTTTGAGACATCGGCGCCCCTGCCTCCGGGACTACTCTCGAACAGCACGTTGCGCGTGCGCCGGATGGCGCCGGCGCGCCGCGGCGCCACCAACGAGACATGGAGACAATACGATGAGCAGCAATCGAGGTGTCGTCTATCTTGGACCGGGCCAGGTCGAAGTCCAGAAAATCGATTATCCGAAGATGGTCGATCCGAGCGGCCGCGCGATCGGCCACGGTGTGATCCTGAAAGTGGTCAGCACGAACATCTGCGGTTCCGACCAGCACATGGTGCGCGGCCGCACGACCGCGCCGGTCGGCCTCGTGCTCGGTCACGAAATCACGGGCGAGGTGGTCGAGATCGGCCGCGACGTCGAAACGCTGAAGCTCGGCGATCTCGTATCGGTGCCGTTCAACGTCGCTTGCGGCCGCTGCGCGATGTGCAAGGACACGCATACGGGCGTGTGCCTGAACGTGAACCCCTCGCGTGCCGGCGGCGCCTATGGCTACGTCGACATGGGCGGCTGGATCGGCGGCCAGGCCGAGTACGTGCTCGTGCCGTATGCCGATTTCAACCTGCTGAAATTCCCCGACCGCGACCAGGCGATGGCGAAGATCCGCGACCTGACCTGCCTGTCCGACATTCTGCCGACCGGCTATCACGGCGCTGTGAGCGCGGGCGTGAAGCCGGGCTCGACGGTCTATATCGCGGGCGCGGGCCCGGTCGGGATGGCGGCGGCCGCATCGGCACGCCTGCTCGGCGCGGCCGTGACGATCGTCGGCGACATGAACGCGGAACGCCTCGCGCACGCGAAGGCGATGGGTTTCGAGACGGTCGACCTGTCGAAGGACGCGTCGCTCGGCGAGCAGATCGAGCAGATTCTCGGTGTCCCCGAGATCGACTGCGCGGTCGACTGCGTCGGCTTCGAGGCGCACGGCCACGGCTCGTCGGGCCACGCGGAAGAGGCGCCGGCTACGGTGCTGAACTCGCTGATGGAAATCACGCGGCCGGCCGGTGCGATCGGCATCCCGGGCCTGTACGTGACGGACGATCCGGGCGCGAAGGACAAGGCCGCGCAGCACGGCAGCCTGAGCATCCGCTTCGGCCTCGGCTGGGCGAAGTCGCACTCGTTCTTCACGGGCCAGACGCCGGTGCTGAAGTACAACCGCAACCTGATGCAGGCGATCCTGTTCGACCGTCTGCCGATCGCGAAGATCGTCAACGTCGAAGTGATTTCGCTCGACCAGGCGCCGGAAGGCTACAAGAAGTTCGACGGCGGCGCGCCGCGCAAATTCGTCATCGACCCGCACGGGTTGCTGGCGGCGTGATGCGCTAGCGTTCGACGCGCGCAGCGCGTCACGCGAAACGGGCGGCACCGGAAACGGGTCGCCCGTTTTTGCCGAGGAAGCACGGGGAAGGGCAGGCCGCGCGCGGGTATCGCGCGGGCCGGAACGCCTGCGCACCGCCGATCCCGGCCGCACGGAATTGCTGCGATAATCGTCGCCCGTTCCCGACTCCATCGCGGCCGCCCGGCGCCGAATCCACGAATGGCCAAGTCACTTCCCCTTGCAGCGTTGCACACGTTCGTCGAAGTGGCGCGCTGCGCCAGCATGAAGCAGGCGGCCGACCAGCTCTGCATTTCGCCGGGCGCCGTCAGCCAGCACGTCCGCAATCTCGAGGATCGCCTTGCCGTGCGCCTGTTCGAGCGCACCGGCCGCGAGCTCGAGCTGACCGGCACGGGTCGCGCGCTGTTCGATCAGCTCGCCGGCGGCTTCAACGAGATCGAGGCCGCGTGGGCGAACGTGCACGGTGCCAATCGGCGCATCGTCCGCCTCGCCGTGACGACCACCGCCTCCTTCGCGAACACGTGGCTCGTGCAGCGCCTCGGCGCGTTCAATGCCGCATACCCCGAAATCGAAATCACCGTCGAAACGCGCGCGCAACTGGTCGACCTGCGTCGCGACTATGTCGACGTCGCGATCCGGCACGGGTTGGGCCATTATCCCGGGCATGCATCGTTCCGCATCTGGACACCCGAGCTGTGGCCCGTCTGCAGCCCGCGACTGCTCGATCCCGCCCGCCCGATCGCCACGCCGGCCGACTGCCTGTCGTATCCGCTGCTGCAGGACGCGGACCGCGCCGACTGGGCGCTGTGGCTGCGCGCGCAGGGAATCGAGGATGCCCGTGCGCCGCGCGGCGCGAGCTTCAGCGAGGATGCGTTGCTGATCAAGGCGGCGGTCGCCGGGCAGGGCATGGCGCTGGTGCGCGACATCTACGCGCGGGACGAAGTCGCGGCCGGCCGGCTGGTGCGCGTGCTCGCGCGACCCTGGCCGACCGAGTTGTCCTATTACGTCGTGTGCAGCGAAGCGCGCCGGCACGAGTGGAAGATCGCCGCGTTCCGCGACTGGCTCGCGAGCGAGATCGGCGGTGGCGACGACGGCCCGCGCGATCTACTGGCGTGACCCGCGCACGGCGGCGGCCGCGAATCCCTTGAGCTTGCCGGTCGCGAGCGCGGTGCCGAGCAGGATGATCGCGCACCCGGCGACCGTCTGCGCGGTGATCGTCTCGTGCAGGAAGATCGCGCCCCATACGACACCGAAGATCGGGATCAGGAACGTGACCGACGCCGCATATTGCGCGCCCGCATTGCGGATCAGCCCGAAATACAGCAGGTAGGCGACGGCCGTGCAGATCGCGCCGAGCAGCACCACCGCGATCCACGCGGACGCGTGAACGGGGCCGTGCGGCCACATCGGCAGCGCGAGCGGCACGAGCGCGACCGCCGCGAACAACTGGCTGCCGAACGCAGACACGAACGGCCTGACATTCGCCAGCTTGCGCTTCGAGTAATGCGCGGCGAACCCGTAGGACAGCGTCGCGAGCATCGCGGCGGCGATCGCGCGCGGTGCGCCGGGCGTGCCGGCGCCGACCGCGGAGCCGGCGAGCACGACGACACCGACAAAGCCCAGCGCGAGGCCGATCGCCTGGGGTTTCGTCAGCGGTGTACGCAGCCATGCGAATGCGACGATCGCGGTCCACAACGGTGTCGTCGCATTCAGGATCGAATCGGTGCCGGCCGTCACGAACAGCGCCGCGTAGGTCAGCAGGCAGAACGGCAGCGCCGAGTTCGCGATGCCGACGACGAACAGCGGCACGACGTGCGAGCGGAATTCCTGTCGCGCCTGCGCGTTGCGCAGCACCGGCGACAACAGCACGGCCGCGATCGCGACGCGCAGCGCGATCAGCGGGACCACGCCGAATTCCGGTGCACCCATGCGCATGAACAGGAAGGACGCGCCCCAGATGGCAGCAAGGGTCACGAGCTGTAGTGCATTCATCGACGACTCCGTTCGGTGGATCGGGTGAGCGGCCGGAACGCGATACGCGCCGGCGCGGGCGAATGATCCATTGAACGTCACGCGTGCGTCGCGGCGCAAACGAGGTTTTGCGAGGGGCGGTTTAGAAAAATGAATCGACGCAAGCGCGCGCACGGACGGCGCGTGCGCGCTCAGTGGCCGCGATAGAGCTGGGCGAGTTGCGTATTGCTGGCGGTGGTGGTGCGTCGCGCCCGCGCGGTGTGTGCGGTGTGCGCGCTCACTCGGTGGAATGTGCGGGCGCGATGCGCGGCATTGCGACCGGCTTTCGGGTCCGCCACCCGAACCGTGGTGGCGGCACGCGGCCGATCGGGTGCACGGATGGCCGGCGCGGCCCGCGCGACTGCGGTCTGGGCGGCTTCGCCGACATCCGGGCTGCGCTGTCGCGCGGCCGCCACCTGGGTTCCATCAGTCGAATGAAACGGATAGGCGGGCGCCGGCAGGACCGGCAGCACGGGATCGTTCGACACGTACGCACCCGCATCGCTCGCCGTCGCGCCCGATACGTTCGAGCCGCGACAGACCGGATCGGCATTGCACGTCCGGTCGACCATCACGTAGCCGCCGACCAGCAGCACGAGCGTCAGGATGCTCAGGATCGGCGCGCTCGATGCGCGCGGCCGCCGGAACGCCGCGTTGCGAAGCGTCCGCGCGACGCGCGACGACCACGTATCGAAGCGCTGCACCGCGTGCATGGTGTGCGCGTCGTCCGGCGTGCGGCGAACCGGATCGAACGGCCAGTTCCACTGGCCGCACACGGGGCAATGCTCGAGCGCGCGGAAGGCCACGAAGCCGCATTCCCTGCAGCGGCAGCCGGCAGTGCGCCGCGCGTCGGCTCGCGCGTTCAGGATCGCGCGCCAGTCGTCGCGTGCGCGGAACGTCCGATTGGGCAGGACTCGCATCGGCGGAAGCGGGCAGGCGCCGTCAACGAGGCGAACGTTCGCCGGTCGACATGACGCTTTCCTGCAAGGCAACCGATCGGCCCGTGCCGGAATCCGGCGGCGCGTGCGTCGTCGACGGTCGTGCACATGCGGTGCTCATGGGATTCTCCGTGACGTCGGGTGAGCGGAGCACGTTCTTCCGCGGTTACCTTCCGCTTCATTCTTGGTCGCCTGCGTGTGAAACGCAATGCGCAAAAAGGAGCATCGCGACGTGCACGTTTCGTGCTATCCGTCCTGCCGCTGCCGGGCCGCGAGCGTCCCGATGGTCTCCATCGCGTGCTCGACGGCCGGTGTCCACGGCCGGCCGTAATTGAGCCGAAGATAGCGGCGGAATCCGCCGGTTGCGGAAAAGATCGGTCCCGGCGCGATGCTGACGCCGTTTTCCATCGCATCGTCGAACAGGTGCATCGCATCGACGCGCGGCGGCGGTTCGATCCACAGGAAATACCCGCCGTGCGGCGCGAACACTTCGGTGCCGTCCGGGAAATACGTCTGCACGGCCGCCAGCATCTGCGCCTGGTGCGCGGCGAGATTGCGGCGCAGCTTGCGTAGGAAGCGGTCGTACGCACCGTCGCGCAGGTAGTTCGAAATCGCCATCTGCGCGGGCACGTCGGCCGCCGGCGCGCTCGCGCCTTTAGCCTGACGGATCTGCCGCACGTAGCGTCCGGCCGCGACCCAGCCGATCCGGAACCCGGGCGCGAGGCATTTCGAGAACGAACCGCAATGCAGGACGAGCCCGCTGTCGTCATACAGTTTGGCCGGGCGCGTGGGTGCCGTTCCGAAATGCAGCTCGCCATAGACGTCATCCTCGATCAGCGGCACGCCGCGCGCGGTGAGCAGGTCGATCAGCTCGCGTTTGCGCTCGTCGGTCAGCGTCGCGCCGGTCGGGTTGTGGAACGACGTCATGAACCAGCATGCCCGCACCGGATGCGTGTCGAGCGCCGTTTCGAGCGCATCGAGATCGAGGCCGGTGCGCGGGTCGACCGGAATCTCGACGGCCTTCAGGTGCAGGCGCTGCACGGCCTCGAGGGCCGCGTGGAATGCCGGTCGCTCGATCGCGACGATATCGCCCGGGCGGGTCAGTGCCTGCAGGCTGAGCGTCAGCGCGTCGAGCGCGCCGGTCGTGATGACGATCTCGTCCATCGGCAACGCCGCGCCTGCGTTCAGGTAGCGCAGCGCGATCTGGCGGCGCAGCGTGTCGTAGCCGGGCGGCAAGCCGGACAGCAGCGCCGTGCGATCCATGTTGCGGGCCGCCGACGCCATCGCGCGCCACAGGCTGCTCATCGGAAACAGGGAATAGCTGGCGAAGGCCGAGCCGAGCGGAACGATCTCGTCGCGTTTGAGCGAGTCGAGCAGGCGGAACAGCACATCGTCGTCGCCGGTTGGCTCGGCGGCCGGCTTGCGCGGCGGATCGTGGGCGAACCGCACGCGTTTGTCTTCGAGGTTCGCAACGAAATAACCGGATCGCGCCCGCGCGACGATCAGACCCTCGCCTTCGAGCGCGTAGTACGCGCGAAACACGGTGGACGGACTCACGCCATACACGCGGCAGGCCATGCGCACGGTGGGGATGCGCGCACCGGGCGGCAGGTCGCCGCGGTGGATTGCGTCGGCGATCGTTCGTGCGAGCACAGCGTATCGCTTCATGCCAGCCCTCCGCCCGATCGGGGCCTTGCCGAAAAAAGAGTAGCACGGCACCCGTCGCGTGCAAGCGCGCCCCCAATTGCTGATCCGCATGTTTTTGCCGGGCTCTGATTCTTTTCTTTCGTCTGACAAGCCGGCATGCTCTCGAGCAATCTGCGTTCCCGATGTCCGACCGACCGGAATCGACGCTGCCCGACGGCGGATTCCTGGCCCGCGCATATCCTGCGCGGGACCTTTTCTGCGGCGTCACAACCTTGCCCGGAATCATTCAGCGTGAAATTGAAGACTCTCGTCGCCGGCCTCGTGGCCGGCATCGCCCTCAACCTGTCGAGCGGCATCGCAACGGCCGCCTGCATCAGCAATCCCGCCGCCCAGCCGAACGCGACGTTCCCCGCCGCACTGACCGGCAAGCTCGTCTACCACAGCTACGTGAAGTACGGCGACGGCACGAGCCAGCTGTTCCTCTACGACTTTTCGGCCCATACGCTGACGCAACTGAGCAAGAGCACGTGGGGTATCACCGATCCGATGAACGGCGTGTTCAGCCCCGACGGCAAGTGGCTCGCGTTCATGGGCATCAGCAACGGCGCATGGAACGTGTTCATGCTGCAACTCGGCGCCGGTACGCCGCCCGTCAACCTCACGAACAGCACGGGCGCCACGCGCAACGAGGATCCGAAGTTCAGCGCCGACGGCAAGACGCTCGTGTTCAAGCAGAACGGCGACGTCAAGCAGGCGACGCTGTCGTACACGAGCGCGGGCCCGGCGTTCACGTCGGTCGTGAGCCTGACGAACGCGCCGGCCGGCGCTGAGTATTCGATGCCGTATCTCGCGCCCGATTCGAGCGCCGTGTACTACGCGACGGGCACCGGCGCGAACATGGGGCTGATGAAGCGCACGCTCGCGACCGGCGCGACCGCGACGTTCGACAATCCGGCCGGGCTGCAGACGTACTACCCGATCGTGCGTGCGGACGGCATGGTGTTCTACGCGCGCTGGAAAGACAGCGGCCAGGCCGACCAGATCTATACGAAGACCGCGGACCCGGCGTCGACGCCGAACGCGTTGCCGATCAACGACTGCGTGAGCAACAACTCGGATCCGGCACCGGTGAACGGCACGAACTACGTGTTCTTCTCGTCGACGACGGCGGGCGGTTATCAGCTCTACGTCGGCGACGTGACGACCGGCCAGCGCTGGAGCCTGTCGCAGTTCGGCGTGAATGCCGACACGACGAAGGCCAAGCTCGGGGCGAGCTATTACGGCGGCCCGGCCGCCGCGCAGCCGGTGCTGCTGTCGCAGGGGCATCCGGCCGCTGCATCGGCGAGCTACAACGCGTCGCTCACGCCGGACAAGGCGTTCGACGGCAACACCACGGGCACGCGCTGGGATTCGCCGGAAGGCGCCGGTGTCGGTTCGCAATGGATCTCCGTGGATCTCGGCGCTGTGAAGCGCATCGATCACGTCGATCTGTACTGGGATGCGGGCGCGCTCGCTTATCAGATCCAGACGTCGAGCGACAACGCCAACTGGACGACGATCTATTCGACGAGCAACGGCGGTTCATATACCCACGTTACGCTGCCGAATCTCAACGGCAGCGGTCGTTACGTGCGGATGCTCGGCACGAAGCGCGCGACGCAGTGGGGTTACTCGCTCTACGAAATGCAGGTGTGGGGATCGTAAGCGCATAAGAAAAAACGGCCTTCGAGGCCGTTTTTTTCATGCGTCGATCATAGCGACGCTCACGCATGCAGCACATGCGCCGGGAAGGCGGGGGCGGCGCTCGCCGCGCCTTGCGCGAGCGGCGCGACCTGCTTGCGACGCTCCCTTGTCGGCGCGACGCCGAACGCGTCGCGATAGCTCTTGCTGAAATGGCACGCCGACTGGAATCCGCACGCCATCGTGATGTGCATGATCGACATGTCGGTCTGCAGCAGCAGTTCGCGCGCGCGGCGCAGCCGCAGCGTCAGGTAGTAGTGCGTCGGCGTCATGCCGAGGTGTTCGCGGAACAGGCGCTGCAGTTGCCGCTGCGACATGTTCGCGAGCCGCGCGAGCTCCTCGCGCGACAGCGGCTCCTCGATGTTGTTCTCCATCAGCGAGATCACTTCGAACAGCGACTTGTTCGCCGAGCCGAGGCGCGCGACGAGCGGCATGCGTTGCTGCGCGCTCGTGTCGCGCACGTGTTCGACGATGAACTGCTCGGCGATCTGCGTGACGCGCGCGGTGCCCACGCGTGCGGCGATCAGGTTCAGCATCATGTCGAGCGGTGCGACGCCGCCGGTGCACGTGATGCGGTCGCGGTCGATCACGAACAGTTCCTTCAGGAAGCGCGTATCCGGAAACTCCTCCTTCAGCGCCGACATGTTCTCCCAGTGGATCGCGCATGCGTAGCCCGCGAGCAGCCCCGACTTCGCGAGCGCATAGGTGCCCGTGCACAGGCTGCCGAGCGGGATGCCCGCGCGTGCGAAGCGGCGCAGCGTCGACAGATGAGCGGGCGTGGTCGCGCGTTGCACGTCGACGCCGCCGCACACGAACACGATGTCGGGCTGCCCCACGCATTCGGCCGGGCCCGTATCGACCGTCAGGCCGTTGCTCGCGGTGACCGGGCCGCCTTCCGGGCTGATGACCGACCAGCGGTAGAGCGGCTGGCCGCTCAGGTAGTTCGCCATCCGAAGCACCTCGATCGCATTGGTGAACGCGATCATCGTGAAATTCGGTAACGGCATGAACGCGAAGTGGGACAGCGACGCTGTGCGGTCGGGGGACATGGGGAGCTTCCTGAAATCTCTAATAGCTATAGGCCCGGGGCACGGATCGGGCTGCGGTATTGTGTGAGCCAGCGCAACAAGCGTGCCATACGGCTAAACCCTAGCTCCATACGTTGTATGGCTGAAAGCCGCATGCTGCACTGCACCGTATTCGTGAGGGAGTGCACCCCGACCGGGCGGCAATCGCACCGCCGGCGTGCCTGTTCACAGGTGAACCGCCGACGGCGATTTGCTTGGTCATCCGAAAAAGCACGACCGGTCACTTGTATAAAACGGACGCGGATGGCGGAAAAGGCAAAGAACGCGTCTAAATTCATCAATCCGCCGAAAATCCGAACGACAAGAATAGAGCCGTCGGCAGCCTTGTACGGGACGAGCGGGAAACCCAGGCAGGGCGGGCCTTGAGCTTCGGTTTCAGCCCCTTATTCTTCGTCACGGACGCACTATGTCGAACACCCAGCCTTTCTTCTCGCAGTCCCTTGCCGAGCGCGACGCGCCGGTGCGCAGCGCCATCCTGAAGGAACTCGAGCGTCAGCAGTCGCAGGTCGAGCTGATCGCGTCGGAAAACATCGTGTCGCGTGCCGTGCTCGAGGCGCAGGGCTCGGTGCTGACCAACAAGTACGCGGAAGGCTATCCCGGCAAGCGCTACTACGGTGGCTGCGAGTTCGCGGACGAAGTCGAGGCGCTGGCGATCGAGCGCGTCAAGAAGATCTTCAATGCCGGTTATGCGAACGTGCAGCCGCACTCGGGCGCGCAGGCGAACGGGTCGGTCATGCTCGCGCTGGCCAAGCCGGGTGACACGGTCCTCGGCATGTCGCTGGATGCCGGCGGCCACCTGACGCACGGCGCGAAGCCGGCGCTGTCGGGCAAGTGGTTCAACGCGGTCCAGTACGGCGTGAACCGCGACACGATGCTGATCGACTACGACCAGGTCGAAGCGCTCGCACACGAACACAAGCCGAACCTGATCATCGCCGGCTTCTCGGCATACCCGCGCGCGCTCGACTTCGCGCGCTTCCGCGCGATCGCCGACAGCGTCGGCGCGAAGCTGATGGTCGACATGGCGCACATCGCCGGCGTGATCGCCGCGGGCCGCCACGCGAACCCGGTCGAGCATGCGCACGTCGTCACGTCGACCACCCACAAGACGCTGCGCGGCCCGCGCGGCGGCTTCGTGCTGACCAACGACGAGGACATCGCGAAGAAGATCAACTCGGCCGTGTTCCCCGGCCTGCAGGGCGGCCCGCTGATGCACGTGATCGCCGGCAAGGCGGTGGCGTTCGGCGAAGTGCTGCATGCGGACTTCAAGACCTACATCGACAACGTGCTCGCGAACGCCCAGGCGCTCGGCGAAGTGCTGAAGGCGGGCGGCGTCGATCTCGTCACCGGCGGCACCGACAACCACCTGCTGCTGGTCGACCTGCGCCCGAAGGGCCTGAAGGGTGCGCCGGTCGAACAGGCGCTGGAGCGCGCGGGCATCACCTGCAACAAGAACGGCATTCCGTTCGACACCGAGAAGCCGACCGTCACGTCGGGCATCCGCCTCGGCACGCCGGCCGGCACGACGCGCGGCTTCGGCGTCGCGGAGTTCCGCGAGGTGGGCCGCCTGATCCTGGAAGTGTTCGACGCGCTGCGCGCGAACCCGGAAGGCGACCACGCCACCGAACAGCGCGTGCGCCGCGAGATCTTCGCGTTGTGCGAACGCTTCCCGATCTACTGATCCGACCGACCCGACAATACTGGAGCCACTCATGGGCACGCTGCATCAAGACAGCATCATCATCGACGGTCTGAACATCTCGAAGTTCGAGAAGCCGGTGTTCGAAGACATGCGCCGCGGCGGCATCACGGCCGCGAACTGCACGGTGTCGGTCTGGGAGAACTTCACGAAGACCGTCGACAACATCGGCGTGATGAAGAAGAAGATCCGCGACAACAGCGAGCTGCTGACGCTGGTGCGCACGACGGAAGACATCTTCCGCGCGAAGAAGGAAGACAAGACCGGCGTGATCCTCGGCTTCCAGAACGCGCATGCGTTCGAGGACAACATCGGCTACATCGAGGCGTTCGCCGACATGGGCGTGCGCGTCGTGCAGCTCTGCTACAACACGCAGAACCTGGTCGGCACCGGCTGCTACGAGCGTGACGGCGGCCTGTCGGACTTCGGCCGCGAAGTGATCACCGAGATGAACCGCGTCGGCATCATGGTCGACCTGTCGCATGTGGGCGGCAACACGTCGTCGGAAGCGATCGCGTTCTCGAAGAAGCCGGTGTGCTATTCGCACTGCCTGCCGTCGGGCCTGAAGGAGCATCCGCGCAACAAGAGCGACGAACAGCTGAAGGAGATCGCCGACGCGGGCGGCTTCGTCGGCGTGACGATGTTTGCGCCGTTCCTGAAGCGCGGGATCGAGGCGAACATCGACGACTACATCGAGGCGATCGACTACGTCGTGAACCTGATCGGCGAGGACGCGGTCGGCATCGGCACGGATTTCACGCAGGACTACGCGAAGGAATTCTTCGACATGCTGACGCATGACAAGGGCCGTTATCGCCAGCTGACGAACTTCGGCAAGGTGATCAACCCCGACGGCATCCGCACGATCGGCGAATTCCCGAACCTGACTGCCGCGATGGAACGCCACGGCTGGAAGGAGTCGCGCATCCGCAAGATCATGGGCGAGAACTGGGTGCGCGTGTTCAAGGACGTGTGGGGCGCGTAAGCGCCGCGAACGCCGGACCGCCTCACCCGCAGCGATTCAACAACAAAAATCGGGACGTGCCCGCGCAAGCCGCGCGGGCACGCGGACGATGTCGCGCCCGCGCATTGAGCCGCGCGACCCATTTCCTCACGGAGTCACCACGATGCAACCGCAACTGCCGATCAACGTCGATCCCGATACCGGCGTCTGGACCACCGACGCGCTGCCGATGCTGTACGTGCCGCGTCACTTCTTCACGAACAACCACGTCGCGGTCGAGGAAGCGCTCGGCGTCGAAGCGTATGCCGAGATCCTCTACAAGGCCGGCTACAAGTCCGCTTACCACTGGTGCGACAAGGAAGCGAAGCTGCACGGCCTGACCGGCATGGCCGTGTTCGAGCACTACCTGAAGCGCCTGTCGCAGCGCGGCTGGGGCCTGTTCTCGATCATCGAGGCCGATCCGGCCGGCGCGCGCGCGAAGATCGAGCTGCGCCACTCGTCGTTCGTGCTCCAGCAGCCGGGCAAGGAAGGCAAGCTCTGCTACATGTTCGCGGGCTGGTTCGCCGGCGCGATGGACTGGGTCAACGACACGACGCCGGAAGGCAAGGGCGCACCGCGTGCGCAATCGAAGGAAGTGCAGTGCGCGGCCGAGCATCACGACCACTGCGTCTTCGAAGTGTCGCCGATCGCGCACTGATTCACCGCTACAGAACAACACCCGCAACACGAGACATTCGAACGCCAGAGGTCGCCAGCGATGCGTTATCCCCACCTGTTCAAACCCATGCAGCTGAACCAGCTGACGCTGCGCAACCGGATCGTCAGCACCGCGCATGCGGAGGTGTATGCCGAGCCGGGCGGCCTGCCGGGCGACCGCTATATCCGCTACTACGAAGAGAAGGCGAAGGGTGGCGTCGGCCTCGCGATCTGCGGCGGGTCGAGCCCGGTGTCGATCGACAGCCCGCAGGGCTGGTGGAAATCGGTGAACCTGTCGACCGACAAGATCATCGATCCGCTCACGCGTCTTGCCGACACGATGCACAAGCACGGCGCGAAGATCATGATCCAGGCGACGCACATGGGCCGCCGCTCGTCGTTCCACGGCGAGCACTGGCCGCACCTGATGTCGCCGTCGGGCGTGCGCGAACCCGTGCACCGCGGTAACGCGAAGATCATCGAGATCGAGGAAATCCGCCGCATCATCGGCGATTTCGCAGCGGCCGCGAAGCGCGTGAAGGCGGCCGGCATGGACGGCATCGAAATCTCGGCCGCCCACCAGCACCTGATCGACCAGTTCTGGAGCAAGCGTTCAAACCACCGCACCGACGAATGGGGCGGCAGCCTGGAAAACCGCCTGCGCTTCGGTATCGAAGTGCTGACGGCGGTGCGCGAGGCGGTCGGCAAGGATTTCTGCGTCGGCCTGCGCATGTGCGGCGACGAATTCCATGAGGACGGCCTCGATCACGAAGCGCTGAAGGAAATCGCGCAGGCGATGTCGGAGACGGGCCTGATCGACTACCTGAGCGTGGTCGGCTCGGGCGGCGATACGCACAACACGATCGCCAACTGCATGCCGCCGATGGCACTGCCGCCGGAGCCGTTCGTGCACCTCGCGGCCGGCATCAAGTCGGTCGTGAAGATTCCTGTGATGCACGCGCAGAGCATCCGCGACGCGGGCCAGGCCGAGCGCCTGCTCGCGACCGGCATGATCGACCTGGTCGGCATGACGCGCGCGCAGATCGCCGATCCGCACATGGTGATCAAGATCCGCGACGGCCGCGAGGACGAAATCAAGCAGTGCGTCGGCGCGAACTACTGCATCGACCGCCAGTACAACGGCCTCGACGTGCTGTGTATTCAAAACGCCGCGACGTCGCGCGAAGCGACGATGCCGCACATCATCGAGAAGTCGCGCGGCCCGAAGCGCAAGGTCGTGGTGGTCGGCGCGGGCCCGGCGGGCCTCGAGGCGGCGCGTGTCGCGAAGCTGCGCGGCCACGACGTGGTGCTGTTCGAGAAGAACGCGGAAGTGGGCGGCCAGGTGATGATCGCCGCGAAGGCGCCGCAGCGCGAACAGATGTCGGGGATCATCCGCTGGTTCGACATGGAAACGAAGCGCCTCGGCGTCGATCGCCGCCTCGGCGTGGCCGCCGACGAGAAGATGATCATGGCCGAGAAGCCGGACATCGTCGTGCTCGCGACGGGCGGGTCGAGCTTCACGTGGCAGGTGCCGGGCTGGGGCGTGGCCGAGGGCCTCGCCGTCAGCTCGTGGGACATCCTGACCGGCAAGGTCGAGCCGAAGCAGAACGTGCTGCTGTTCGACGGCGTGAGCACGCATGCCGGCGCGGGCGTGGCCGACTTCATGGCGAGCCGCGGCTCGAAGGTCGAGGTCGTCACGCCGGACGTGAAGGTCGCCGACGATTGCGGCGGCACGACGTTCCCGATCTTCTATCGCCGCCTGTATGCGTTCGGCGTGATCCCGACGCCGAACACGATGCTCGATCGCGTCTATGAAGAGGACGGCAAGCTGATCGCCGTGCTGCGCAACGAGTACACGGAAGAACTCGAAGAGCGCGCCGTCGACCAGGTGGTGATCGAGAACGGTTCGTCGCCGAACGACGAGCTGTACTGGAAGCTCAAGCCGGAATCGGTGAACCGCGGCCAGATCGATCCGCACACGCTGTTCGCGGCCGAGCCGCAGCCGTGCCTGTCGGAAGAACTCGGCAACGGCCGTTTCCTGCTGTTCCGTGTCGGCGACTGCATCTCGATGCATAACGTCCACGGTGCGATCTACGACTCGCTGCGTCTCGTGAAGGATTTCTAAAAGATGAACCCGTCCTTCCTCATTACCGCCCTGTTGTGGCTGTCGGTGGCGGGGCTCGCGTTCGCGGTCGCGAAGCGTTCGTCCTACTGGCGGCTCGGCCGCGCCACGGCGCCCGGCGCATTCGGTGTCGCGAACCTGTTCGCGATCCCGAAGCGATATTTCGTCGACCTGCACCACGTGGTCGCCCGCGATCCGTACATCGCGAAGACCCACGTCGCGACGGCCGGCGGCGCGATCGGCGCGCTCGCGCTGGTGTTCATCAACTACGGCCTCGCGATCTACTCGCCGTGGCTCGACAAGCTGATCTTCCTCGCGGCGCTCGCGATGCTGGTCGGTGCGGTGTTCGTGTGGCGCCGGCGCGCGGCGAAGGACGTGCCCGCACGGTTGTCGAAAGGCCCGTGGAATACGCTGCCCTGGCTGCTCGGCTCGTTCGCGCTCGGCCTCGTGCTGTTCATGCTGGTGCCGACCGGTGCGATGTCGAGCGCGTTCGCGGTGCTCTGCGCGCTGCTGATCGGCGTCGGCGCGTTCACGATGACGGTCGGCGCCGCGAAGGGCGGCCCGATGAAGCATGCGATCGCCGGCCTGCTGCACCTCGCGTTCCACCCGCGCCAGGAACGCTTCGCGGCCACCCGTGAATCGTTCACGGGCAACGGCACGGCCACGCCGCCGACCGCGCTGAAGCTGCCGGACATCGAGCATCAGGAGTACGGCGTCGAGAAGCCGGTCGAATTCCGCTGGAACCAGCTGCTGAGCTTCGACGCGTGCGTGCAGTGCGGCAAGTGCGAAGCCGCGTGCCCGGCGTTCGCGTCGGGCCAGCCGCTGAACCCGAAGAAGCTGATCCAGGATCTCGTCGTCGGGATGGCGGGCGGCACCGATGCGGCGTACGCGGGCAGTCCTTCGCCGGGCCTCGCGGTCGGCCAGCATCGCGGCGAGCCGAACGGCCCGATCGTGTCGGGCCTGATCGAGGAACAGACGCTGTGGTCGTGCACGACCTGCCGCGCATGCGTGCAGGAATGCCCGATGCTGATCGAACACGTCGACGCGATCGTCGACATGCGCCGCAACCGCACGCTGGTGCACGGCACGGTGCCCGGCAAGGGCCAGGAAGTGCTCGCGAACCTGCGCGAGACGGGCACGATGGGAGGCTACGACACGGCCGCGCGCTACGACTGGTCGGTCGACCTGAGCGCGCCCGTCGCGCAGCCCGGCAAGCCGGTCGACGTGCTGTTCGTCGCGGGTGAGGGCGCGTTCGACATGCGCTACCAGCGCACGCTGCGCGCGTTCGTCAAGGTGCTGAACAAGGCGGGCGTCGACTACGCGGTGCTCGGCTCGACCGAAACCGACACGGGCGACGTCGCACGCCGCCTCGGCGACGAAGCGACGTTCCAGCAGATGGCGAAGCGCCTGATCGGCACGCTCGGCACGCTGTCGTACAAGCAGATCGTGACGGCCGACCCGCACGTGATGCACAGCCTGCGCAACGAATACCGTGCGCTCGGGCTGCGCGTGACGGTCAAGCATCACACGACGTATCTCGCCGAACTGGCCGACAACGGCAAGATCGCGCCGAAGGCGGTCGAGGCGCTGCAGGAAAAGCGCACCACGTATCACGACCCGTGCTACCTCGGCCGCTACAACGGCGAGACGGAAGCGCCGCGCAAGCTGCTGAAGACGATCGGCATCCAGGTCGTCGAGATGGAGCGCAACGGCATGCGCGGCCGCTGCTGCGGCGGTGGCGGCGGTGCGCCGCTGACCGACATACCCGGCAAGCAGCGCATTCCCGACATCCGCATCGCCGACGCGCGCACGATCGGCGCAGACGTGGTCGCGGTTGCATGCCCGAACTGCACGGCGATGCTCGAAGGCGTCGTGGGCCCGCGCCCCGACGTGCTCGACGTGGCCGAACTCGTCGCCGCCTCGCTGGAGTGAATCGATGAACACGATCAAACGAATCGATCCGCGCCGGCCGTTCATCATCACGGCCGCGGGCCTGAAGCGCATCACGCTCGGCGAGGAAGGCAGCGCCGATGCGAGCGCCGCGCACTGGTCGGCGCACGGTCACGGCGCAGCGGCCGCGAAGCCGCGCCGCGCGGTGCAGGACCCGAAGCACGTGATGCTGGTGGTGGCGCACGGTGAACGTGGCGCGCTCGACGATCATTCGCGGCAGGCGATCGCCGCCGCCGCATTGCTCGCCGATGCGCAGACCGAAGTCGCGCTGCTCGCGTTCGGCGAACTGAAGGACGACGTGGCCGAACTGGGCGTCGACAAGCTGCTCGAGTTGACCGGCTTCGATCGCCGCACGTTCGATCCCGAAAGCGAACTGCAAGCATTGCAGGCCTGTGTGGCCGCGCTCGCGCCGAAACACGTGTTTCTGCCCGACAACGCGACGGGCGACGGCGATCTCGGCCGGCGCTACGCGGCGGCCGCCGGCGCGAGCGTCGCGACCCATGTCGTCGAGATCGACGCGAAGCATGTCGGCGCGTATGCGCAGGCCGGGCGCGCCTTTGCCACCCGCGCGCTGCCCGACGTGATCCTGCTCGCGCAGAACGCGGTCGACGCGAAGCTGCCGTTCGTCGGCGCGGGCGAGCGTCTCGCCGCCGACTTCATCCACCCGGCCCATGACGCCGCGCAGCCGTATCGCGATCTCGGCCTCGATGAAATCGACGCGGCCCAGGTCGCGCTCGAGGAAGCCGATTTCATCGTGTCGGCCGGCAACGGCGTATCCGACATCGGCGCGTTCGAGCGGCTGGCCGGCGTGTTCGGCGCGGCGATCGGCGCGAGCCGCGTCGCGGTCGACAACGGTCACTTCACGCGCGACAAGCAGGTCGGCGCGACCGGCAAGACGGTCGAGGCGAGCGTGTACATCGCGTTCGGCATCTCGGGCGCGGTGCAGCACCTGCAGGGAATCAAGGACTGCCGCCACGTGATCGCGGTGAACCTCGACGGCAGCGCACCGATCGCGAAACGCGCGAACCTGACGGTGGTGGGCGATGCGCAGGCGACGATCGCCGCGCTGATCGAGCAGGTGCAGGCCGCGCGCGCCGCGCGTGGAGAATCGCCGGCCGCGGTCGGCACCCGTGAACCGGAAGGAGTCGCCGCATGAATGCCCCCCGCCCCTTGCAACGCATCGCGGTGCTCGTGTCCGTCGGCCGTCATCCGGTCAGCGGCGTCGCGCGCTACAGCCGCAACGACGCGGCCGCGCTCGAAACCGGCCGCCAGCTCGCGGAGCGGCATCGCGCGAAGCTCGACGTGATCCATGCGGGCGATCCCGCGAACGCGGCGCTTGCCGAATATCTCGCGCTCGGCGCACGGGAGGTCGAGGTGCTGGCCTGCCGTGACGGCGACGATGCCGTGCATGCACTCGCCGCGCGTATCGACGGCTACGACCTCGTGCTGACCGGCACGCGCGCCGAGGGCGCATACGACACCGGCATGCTGCCGTATCGCATCGCCGCGGCGCTCGGCTATCCGCTGGTCGGCTCGGCCGTCGACGTGACGGTCGAAGGCGGCCGTGCGGCGGTCCGGCAATTTTTGCCGAAAGGGCTGCGACGCCGCGTGGACGCGGCACTGCCGGCCGTCGTCGCCGTCCACCCGCTCGCGAATGCCGAGCCGCGTTATGCGTATGCGCGGCTGCGCGCCGGCGCGATCCGGCCCGCGCTCGCGGCGCCCGGCGCGGACGCCGACGCGGCCGCGTGGACGGTCGGCCCGGTCGAGCGTAAACCCGTAAAGCTGGTCGCCGCCGAGAAGCGCTCCGGGCATGCCCGGATGCTGTCCGCGACGACGACCGAAAGCCGTGGCGGCAACGTCGTAAATGAAGGGAGTTCGGTCGAAAAAGCACAAGTGATCCTCGCGTATTTGCGCGAGCATCAGCTCATCGACTACTGATTTTGATGCCTGTCGGCAAGAACCCAGGGATGCAAGGAATCCGGAGCAAACGATGAAAGTATCGGCAGACATTCGTGCATTGATCGAGCGGCGCAAGGCAGGTTATAGCCTCGAAGCGCCGTTCTACACGAGCGAGGACATCTTCGCGCTCGACATGGAGGCGATTTTCCGCCAGCACTGGATCCAGGTGGCGGTCGAGCCGGACATTCCCGAGCCGGGCGACTACGTGACCGTGGAACTGGGAAGCGATTCGATCCTGATCGTGCGTGACGACGACATGGCGATCCGCGCGTTCCACAACGTGTGCCGTCATCGCGGCGCGCGCCTGTGCAACGAGGACAAGGGCTCGGTCGGCAACATCGTGTGCCCGTACCACAGCTGGACCTACAACCTGACGGGCCAGCTGATGTTCGCCGAGCACATGGGCGAGAAGTTCGACCGCTGCAAGCACAGCCTGAAGTCGGTCCACGTCGAGAACCTCGCCGGCCTGATCTTCATCTGCCTCGCCGAGGAGCCGCCGGTCGACTTCGCGCAGCTGCGCGCCGAGATGGAGCCGTACCTGCTGCCGCACGACCTGCCGAACACGAAGATCGCCGCGCAGATCGACATCATCGAGGAAGGCAACTGGAAGCTCACGATGGAGAACAACCGCGAGTGCTATCACTGCGTCGCGAATCATCCGGAGCTCACCATCTCGCTGTACGAATACGGTTTCGGCTACCAGCGTTCCGACGCCAACGCGGAAGGCATGGATGCGTTTGCGGAAACCTGCGTGCGGCGCGGCAAGGAGTGGGCCGAGATGGGCCTGCCGTCCGCCGAGATCGAGAAGCTGCTCGACGTGACGGGTTTCCGCACGCAGCGCCTGCCGCTCGATCGCCACGGCGAATCGCAGACGCTCGATGCGAAGGTCGCGTCGAAGAAGCTGCTCGGCGGCTTCGACAAGGCCGACCTCGGCGGGCTGTCGTTCTGGACGCAGCCGAACTCGTGGCACCACTTCATGAGCGATCACATCGTGACGTTCTCGGTGATCCCGCTGTCGGCCGGCAAGACGCTCGTGCGCACGAAGTGGCTCGTGCACAAGGACGCGAAGGAAGGCATCGACTACGACGTGAAGAACCTCACGGCCGTGTGGAACGCCACGAACGACCAGGATCGCGCGCTCGTCGAGTTCTCGCAGCGCGGCGCGACCAGCAGCGCATACGAGCCGGGCCCGTATTCGCCGTTCACGGAAGGTCTCGTCGAAAAATTCTCGGCCTGGTACATCGGCCGGCTCGCCGAAAAAACCGGCGCGTAGTACCCAGCACTGAAGCGGAGTTACAGATGATGCGAGATGCGGCCAATTTCGAGCCGGTGGACAGCCGGGTCACACGCCCGGCGTTCTGGAACGCCCTTCCCGAGCGCTGGACGAGCGACGTCGAGGAAACGCTGGTGTGTTGCCACGTGCGGCAGGAAACGCACGACGTGAAGAGTTTCTTCTTCCGTTCGCCGCAGGGCCGCTCGTTCTCGTTCGAGCCCGGGCAGTTCCTCACGCTCGAGCTCGACATCGACGGCGAAACGATCAACCGCTGCTACACGATCTCGTCGTCGCCCGCGCGGCCGCACACGGTGTCGATCACGGTGAAGCGCGTGCCGGGCGGCAAGGTGTCGAACTGGCTGCACGACAACCTGCAGCCGGGCGCACCGGTGCGCGTGCTCGGCCCGGCCGGCGAATTCACGTGCGCACGACATCCGGCGCGCAAGTACCTGTTCCTGTCGGCGGGCTCGGGCGTCACGCCGCTGATGTCGATGAGCCGCGCGCACCACGATCTCGCCGAGGATCGCGACATCCTGTTCGTGCACAGCGCACGCACGCCGGACGACATCATCTTCGCGCGCGAGCTCGACCTGATCGCGTCGAACCACACGAATTTCCGCACGTCGTTCGTCGTCGAGCGCGTCGGCGCGCGCACCAACTGGCCGGGCGTCACGGGCTTCCTGACGCTGCCGCTGCTGAAGCTGATCGCACCGGATTTCATGGAGCGCGAGATCTTCACGTGCGGCCCGGCGCCGTACATGAAGGCCGTGCGCGACCTGCTCGACGAAGCCGGCTTCGATCGCAAGCAGTATCACGAGGAGAGCTTCTCGTTCGAAACGCTCGCGCAGACCGCAAGCGACGAGCTGCTCGCCGATCTCGCCCCGCCGGCCGAAGGCGCCGACACCGATACGAAGCAGTACACGGTCAGCTTCGCAAAGAGCAATCGCGAGATTTCATGCGGCTCGGAGCAGCACGTGCTGGACGCGGCGCGCCAGTCCGGCGTGCGGCTGCCGGCCTCGTGCACGCAGGGCATGTGCGGCACCTGCAAGGTGAAGCTCGTGTCGGGGCAGGTTGAAATGAAGCACAACGGCGGCATCCGCCAGCGCGAGATCGACCAGGGGATGGTGCTGCTGTGCTGCAGCAAGCCGCTGTCGGATCTCGTGATCGACAAGTAGTCGAAACTCGCCATCGGCTGTCCGGGCGCGTCGCGTCCGGACAAGCATCCGTCGGAAAACAACGATACCGCGGATTTGTGGTTGAAGAACCTAGAGAGACAACGCGCACGGTGCGCATTTCAAGGAGATCGACCATGAAGCTGTTCGGAAAACTGATGTGGACCGGCGCACTGTCGGCGATGGTGGCACTGAGCGCATCGGCGCTCGCCGATACGAAGCCCACGCTGAAGATCGGCTACGTCGAAGGCTGGGACGACAGCGTTGCGACGTCGAACGTCGCGGCGCGCGTGATCGAGAAGAAACTCGGCTATGAGGTGAAGCTCGTGCCGGTCGCTGCCGGCATCATGTGGCAAGGCGTCGCGCGCGGCGATCTCGACGCGACGCTGTCCGCGTGGCTGCCCGTCACGCACGGTTCCTACTGGGGCGAGTACAAGACCAAGGTCGTCGACCTCGGCGCGAACTTTCCCGACGCGAAGATCGGCCTGATCGTTCCCGATTACGTGAAGGCGAAGAGCATCGACGACCTGAATGCAGAAAAAGGCAGCTTCGGCGGCCGGATCGTCGGCATCGATGCGGGCGCGGGCGTGATGCGCAAGACCGACGAAGCGATCAAGAACTACGGCCTGAACTACACGCTGATGCCGAGCTCGGGCAGCGCGATGACGGCCGAGCTGTCGCGCTCGGTCGGCGCGAACAAGCCGGTGATCGTGACCGGCTGGGCGCCGCACTGGATGTTCGCGAAGTGGAAGCTGCGCTTCCTCGAGGATCCGAAGAAGGTGTTCGGCGGCGCGGAGCACGTCGACAGTGTCGTGAACCCGCAGCTCGAAACGAAGGCCAAGCCGGTCGTCGCGTTCCTGAAAAAATTCCAGTGGAAGCCGGGCGAGATCGACAGCGTGATGCTCGCGATCCAGAACGGCTCGAAGCCGGAAGCGGCTGCCGATGCATGGATTGCAGCGCATGCGGATCGCGTGAATTCGTGGACGGAAGGCGTGCAGTAAGCCGCGACGATTCGCCGCAATAAATAGACGAGGAGACAGTCCGGGATTGATCAGCAGGACAGCGAAATAATTGCACTGCGATGCGATCATATCCCGGAATTATTTTTTTGGTTCTGCAAAAAAGCCGGTAAGTTGTTACACTACGGCCCTTGTGCGGAGTCATCACAGGAGGAATTGGATGAGTCAGGCAGGACTGCGTGCGAACAGCACCAGTGATGTTGAGGCAACCATCTCACATGATTCGACGGGCCACACGCTGCATCGTGGCCTGACTTGGAAAGACGCTTTTTGGGTGACGAGCGGCGTGCCGGCAGGCGTGCTGTTCACGATCGGCGGCGTATGCGCGACGATCGGCCAGCCCGCGTGGGCGATCTGGATCGCCGCGATCACGATGGGGCTGATTCAGAGCGCGACTTATGCGGAAATATCGGGGCTATTTCCCCATAAATCGGGCGGCGCGTCCGTATATGGCGCGATCGGTTGGGTCCGTTACAGCAAGCTGATTGCCCCGGTTTCCGTGTGGTGCAATTGGCTCGCATGGTCGCCGATGCTCGCGCTCGGCTGCGGCCTCGCGGCGAGCTATGCGCTCACGAGTCTCTTTCCCGCCAACGCGGCGGTGCTGCACTGGCAGCTCAAGGTTGCGGATCTCGGGTTCATCAAGCCGGGTCTGTCCCTGCGGATCAATGCGACGTTCATCATCGCGACGATCCTGCTTCTCATCACGTTCAAGCTTCAACACAGCGGTGCATCGAAGGCGGCGCGCACGCAGCGCATTCTCGGCATCGCGTCGCTCACGCCGCTGTTGATCGTCGGCATCGTGCCGTTCGTCACGGGCGACGTGCCGATGTCGAACCTGCTCCCGCTGCTGCCGCTCGGTCACGACGCACACGGCAATCTCACGACCGCGACGTTCGGCTCGTGGAACGGGCAGGGCGTCACGATGGCGCTCGGCGCGATGTTCATGGCCGGCTGGGCGTCGTACGGCTTCGAGACGGCCGTCTGCTACACGCGCGAATTCCGCGACCCGCGCCGCGATACCGCCAAGGCGATCTTCTGGTCGGGCGCGCTGTGCCTCGTCGTGATGACGCTCGTGCCGATGGCGTTCCAGGGGGCGCTCGGCACGCAGGCGATGCTCGACCCGTCGATCGGCGACGGCACCGGCGTCGCGGCCGCGATGGCGAAGATCGTCGGCGGCGGCGCGTGGGTCGCGAATGCGGTCGTCGTGATGCTGATGCTGTCGATCCTGCTGATCGTGATGACGTCGATGATGGGCTCGTCGCGCACGCTGTACCAGGCATCGGTCGACGGCTGGCTGCCGAAGTACCTGTCGCACGTGAACGAGCACGGCTCGCCCACGCGCGCGATGTGGACCGATCTCGGCTTCAACCTCGTGTTGCTGATGATGTCGGACTACATGACGGTGCTGTCGATCTCGAATGTCTGCTACATGCTGTTCGTATTCCTGAATCTTCAGTCGGGCTGGATTCACCGGATGGATCGCGGCAACTGGGATCGACCGTTCCGCTGCCCGACGTGGCTGCTCGTCGCCGGCTCGATCTGCGGCTACGCGAACCTCGTCTATGTCGGCGCGGGCGCGAACCTGCAGGGCGAAGGCACGCTGCGCAACGGGCTGATCGCGATGCTGCTGATCGTGCCGGTGTTCCTGTTCCGCCATTACTGGCAGGATCGCGGCCGGTTCCCCACGCAGATGCAGCGCGACATGGAACTCGAAGTGCCGAAGCGCGCGATGTGGCTCAACCTGATGCCGTATGCGGCGCTGGTCGGGGCGGGGTTGACGATCTGGTTGTCGTATTACTTTGCGTGGGTGAAGTGAGCATCTGACACATCACTCGCCGGGAGCCGACGCCGCACGCGGTCCAGGCGAGCACTTGATGCGCAGCATGCGGAAAGCCCGACCGGTCAGCAGGACCGGCCGGGCTTTCTTCATTTCGTGTCCGCGTGCTCAGCCGGCCGGCTCTGCGTCGCTGGCGCGCATGTCGTCGTCGAGGGTTCGCATGAAGCGTGTCGGCACCATCACGACCGGATGCGGCGCGACGTCTCCGGCGTCGCCCGCATCGAGCAGCGCGAACGCTTCCGCGATCAACCGCTGCACGTCCTGCCGCAGCATCGTGACGTCGAACGGCAGGCGTGCGGCGAACGGGTCCCAGTCGAAGCAGCCGACGGCCGTGCGCTGCCAGATGTCCCAGGGCAGCTCCGACGCGAAACGCACGAGCCCTTCGAATGACGTGATCGAGTTCGTCAGCATGCCGGCCGGCAGCCGGCCGAGCGTGTCGTAGCGCCGCGCAAGCGCTTCGCGCGCGGCCGCGGGCGCGTAGCCGCAGCACTCGATCGCGTCGTCCGGCGGCGGCGGCAGGCCACGCGCGGCGAACGCGTCGCGAAAGCCCGCGATCCGCATCGCGGTCGCATATTCGCCGGCGATGCCGCCGAGCAGGATCAGTTCGTCGGGCGCATTGCCGCGCGCGAGCATCTTGTCGATCAGCACGTCGGTCAGCGCCCGCGCGCCCGCGCGGTTGTCCGACACGACCGACGGCGCACCGGCGCCCGGCAGGTCGACGTTGATCGACGGGATGCCGGCCGCGTCGCACAGCATATTGAGCGGTGCCGGGTCCCGCACGCCGGCAATGAACAGCAGTTCGACACGCTGCGCGAGCAGCGTCTGCGCGACATTCAGTTCGACGTCCGGGTCGCGCTGCGTGCCGACGACGATCGGGCACAGGCCGCGCCGGCGCGCCTCGTCCTCGAAGGTTTCGGCGAGCCCCGCGAAGAAGCGGTTGCGGTAGTGCGGAATGACCATGCCCGCCAGCCCCGAGCGCGACAGGCGCAGGCCGCGCGCGCTCAGGTTCACGTTGTAGCCGAGCGCCTTGGCGCTGTCGAGAATGCGCGTGGCCGTTTCCTCGCTGATCCGGTAGCGGGCCCAGTTGCCGTTCAGCACCATGCTGACCGTGGACGTGGACGAGCCGGTTGCTTTCGCGATGTCGTAGATCGTGGACTTGCGTCCGGTAGTCGTGCGGGCCATCTGCGTTGTTGCTCCCCTCGTGTGGGTTCTTATGCCGATGATGCCGACGGTATGCGTTTCGGGGCGCGTTGCCCTATCAGGGTTTTCACCTGCTTTCCGTCGAAGCTAAATGGATTCAGCATACACCAAACGGTTTGCTGAATGGATTTAGCAACTGACTGCCATGCCGGGACCTGAAGCCCGGCGACGGTCGCCTTCGGATGGAGGAGACATGTCGGTGAATTTCTTGCGCAAGGTATGTGCGGGCGTGGTTGCGTTCGCGCTCGCGACGGGCATCGCGTCGGCGTCGCCGGACAAGCCCGTGATCGGGGTCGTCGTGAAGATCGGCGGCATTCCGTGGTTCAACGCGATGGACGCGGGTATCAGGAAGCGCGCCGAGCAACTGGGCGTGAAGGCGTTCATGGTCGGGCCCACCAGCGCGGACCCGGCGCTGCAGGTGCGTGCGATCGAGGATCTGATCGCGCAGAAGGTCGACGTGATCGGCGTGGTGCCGAACGATGCCGAGGTGCTCGAGCCGGTGCTGCAGCGCGCGCGTGCCGCAGGTATCAAGGTGATCACGCACGAATCGCCGAAGCAGAAAAATACCGACTGGAATTTCGAGCTGGCCTCTGCGAAGGGTTTCGGCGAAGCGTACGCGAAGAACCTCGCGGCGGCAGTGGGCGGCAAGGGCGAATACGCGGTGTTCGTCGGCTCGCTGACGGTGCCGCTGCACAACGCGTGGGCCGACGCCGCGATCGCGTATCTGAAGGCCAACTCTCCGGACATGAAGCTCGTCGGCGATCGCTACGGCGTGGCCGAAGACGTGGACGCTTCGCGCAAGACCGCGCTCGATCTGATGCGCGCGCACCCGAACCTGAAGGCGATCCTGGCGTTCGGCAGCCAGGGGCCGATCGGTGCCGCGCGTGCGGTCGCCGAGAAGCAGGCGAAGGGCAAGGTCGTGGTGCTCGGGCCGTTCTCCCCGGGGCAGGGCCGTCGGCTCGTGCACGACGGCGTGCTGAGCGGCGGCTACATGTGGAACCCCGAGCAGGCAGGCGAGGTGTTCGTCACGCTCGGCACGATGCTCGCGAAGGGGCAGCCGATCAAGGACGGCATGACGATTCCGGGGCTCGGCGTCGTGCATCCGGAAGGTCACAACCTGATCGTGAACCAGCTCGTCGAGCTGAACGCGAAAACCGTCGACGATCTCGCGAAGCAGGGACTGTGAGCGGCCTGCACGCAGGCGCGACGCGCCGTGCGATGAAGTCGTTCGTCCCGTCGTTTAATAGCAGGCCGCACCGGAGCGTAGCGATGATGTCTGCCCATTCCCGTGAATCCGCGGCGGCCGGCCGCGCGAACCCGCCGCCCGCCGCGTTCGGGGCCGCGGCCGATGCGCCGTTGCTCGAACTCGACAATGTGTCGAAGACGTTCGGCGGCGTGCAGGCGCTGCAACAGGTGCGGTTCGATGTGATGCCGGGCGAAGTGCTGTGCCTGGCCGGCGAGAACGGCTGTGGCAAGAGCACCTTGATCAAGATCGTGAGCGGCGTCCATCGCCCGGAGTCGGGCGCGGTGATGCGCTTCGACGGCGAACCGGCCGGCGATCTCGATCCGGCGCGGGCGCGGGCGCTCGGCATCCAGGTGATCTGGCAGGACCTCGCGCTGTTTCCCGAGATGACTGTCGCCGAGAACATCGCGTTCGAGCAGAACCTCGGCGCGCGTCCGCGGCTGGTCGACTACGGGCGGATGAACGTCGCGGCGCGGCAGATTCTCGCGCGGCTCGGCGTCGACCTCGATCTCGGCAGGCCGGTGCGTACACTCACGATCGCGCAGCGGCAGGTTGTCGCGATCGCGCGCGCGCTCGTCGCCCGGGCACGTCTCGTGTTCATGGACGAGCCGACCGCGTCGCTCAGCCATGCCGAGACGCAGGCGCTGCTCGCGATCGTGCGCCGCCTGTCGGCCGACGGCATCGCGGTGGTGTTCGTCAGCCATCGGCTCGCGGAAGTGCTCGACGTGTGCGCGCGCGTGACGGTGCTGCGCGACGGTCGTTATGTCGGCACGTTTCCGACGACCGGGATGACGCAGACGCGGCTCACCGAGCTGATGACGGGGCGCACCTTCGATTACGCGGTGCGCACGACGGACCTGTCGGCCGCGGCCGCGATGCTGCGCGTCGACGGGCTGTCGCGGCGTGGCGAGTATGCAGACGTGTCGTTCCAGGTGCGGTGCGGCGAGATCCTCGGCCTGACGGGGCGTCTCGGCGCGGGGCGCACCGAGCTTGCGCTGTCGCTGTTCGGGATGACGCGACCGGACGCCGGCACGATCGCGCTCGACGGCCGGCCGCTGTCGCTGCGCTCCAATCGCGACGCGATTCGCGCGGGCATCGCATATGTGTCGGAAGACCGCCTGCAATTGGGCCTCGTACAGCCGCAATCGATCGGCGACAACACTGCGATCGCGGTACTCGACGACCTGCTGGGTGCGGCCGGGCTGATTTCTCCGCGGCGGCGCGATGCGCTGATCCGCGACTGGGTCGCGCGGCTCGCGGTGAAGATCGGCGCCCCGGACGACGCGGTGTCGACGCTGTCGGGCGGCAATCAGCAGCGCATCGTGCTCGCGAAATGGCTCGCGACGAAGCCGAAGCTGCTGATCCTCGATTCGCCGACGGTCGGCGTCGACGTCGGCGCGCGCGCCGGCATCTTCGCGATCATTCACCGGCTCGCGGCGCAAGGCATGGCGATCGTACTGATTTCCGACGAGATTCCCGAGGTGTACTTCAACGCGGACCGCGTCCTGCACATGCGCGACGGCCGCATCGTCGCCGAGTACGTGCCGGGTGGCACGCCGATCGATCATATCGAGCGAGACGTCCATGCGTAACCTCCGCACACTCGGCATCGGCTCGACCGAAACGTGGCTGCTCGCGGTGATCGTCGCGATGGCGATCGGCCTCGGCATCGCGACGCCGACCTTCCTGACGCTGTCCAACCTGTTCGACCTGCTCAACCAGAGCGCGGTCAACATCATCTTCGCGGTGGGGCTGCTGATCGTGCTGATCGCGGGCGGCATCGACATTTCGTTCGCGGTCGGCGCGTCGGTGGTGCAGTACCTGGCGGCGCTCACGCTGATGCGGCTCGGCGGCGGCAACTGGGCGCTCGGCTTCGCGGTCTCGGCCGGCTTCGGCATCCTGCTCGGTGCGGTGAACGCGACGATCATCTACCGGTTTCGCGTCGTGTCGATCGTCGCGACGATCGCGACCTTCAACATCTTCTTCGGCGGGTTGATGTTCGTGACGGGCGGCGTGTCGATCTACGACTTGCCCGACTGGTGGACGAATCGCGTCACGCTCGTGCAGGTCGATACGACGGGCGGCGTCGCATCGCTCGCGCTGCCGGTCGCAGTGATGGTTGCGGCCGTGGTTGTAACGTGGTTCCTGCTGCGGCGCACGACGCTCGGCCGCCAGCTCTATGCGACCGGCGACAACCCGGAAGCCGCGCGGCGCGTCGGCATCGATCTCGCGACGATGCATTACGTCGCATACGGCTGGCTCGGGATGATGGCGGGCATCGCGGGCCTGATGCAGGCGCACTACGTGCAGGAGGTCGTGCCGAACGCGCTGTACGGCCGCGAACTGGACGTGCTCGCGGCCGTCGTGCTCGGCGGCGCGCGGCTCGGCGGCGGGCGTGGCACGGTGCTCGGCGCGATCCTCGGCATTCTGCTCGTGTCGATCACCGCGAACGGGCTCAACCTGCTCGGCGTGTCGCCGTACGCATTCAAGATGATCGTCGGCGCGGTCATTCTGGTCGCGATCACCGTGTCGAGCGACGGCGTCGCGCGGCTCGTCGGCTCGCGCTTCCTGTCGCCGCGCGCGAGGACATGATCATGAAACACGCCGAATCCCGGCGCTTTCCGCCGTTTTCCGTTCCGGCCGACGTGGCCGGCCTGCTGGGTTTTCTCGCGTGCGTCGTCGCGGCGATGAGCGTCGCGTCCGATCGCTTCCTGACGGGCGGCACGTTCGCGTCGATCGCGTTCCAGCTACCCGAGCTCGGCCTGTTCACGTTGGCGATGCTGATGCCGCTGGTGTCCGGCGGCTTCAATCTCGCCGTCACGTTCACGGCGAACCTCGCGGGGCTCGCGATGGCGTGGGTGATCCAGTCGCACGGCGGCCCGGAGGCCGGCATCGCGGCGGTCGCGCTCGGCATCGCCGCGGCGCTCGCGACGGGCGCCGCGGCCGGCTGGCTGATCGGCGCGGTGATCGCGCATACGGGCGCGAGCCCGATCCTCGTGTCGCTGTCGGCGATGATCTTCCTGCGCGGTCTCGGCGAATTCCTGACGCGCGGCGGCGACATTTCCGGGTTTCCACCGGTGGTCCGCGCGATGGGCAACGGGCTGTGGCTCGGCGTACCGGCGCCGTTGTGGATCTTCGCGGGCTGCGCGCTGCTGTGGCACGTCGTGATGACGTATTCGCGGCTCGGCTTCGTCACGCGGATGATCGGCTCGAATGCGGAAGCGACGCGCTACTCGGGCATCTCGACCACGCGGGCGATCACGCGCATCTACATGCTGTCGGGGCTGATGTGCGGCGTGGCCGGCGTCGTGATGCTGTCGCGCTTCAACTCGGTTCGTGTCGGCCACGGCGAGGCGTTCCTGCTGATCTCGGTGCTCGCCTGCTTTCTCGGGCGCGTCGATCCGTTCGGCGGCTTCGGTCGCGTCGTGCCGGTCGTGATCGCGCTCGTGATCCTGCAGGTGATCGCATCCGGACTCAACCTGCTGGGCGCGAGCCAGCACCTCGCGACCGCGCTGTGGGGTGCGTTCCTGCTCGCGGTGATGCTGGTGCGCTGGGCATGGGCCCGACATGCATCGCGGCCGCGCAATCGCAATCGAATCGCGACGCCGGCGCTCGGCGGCCTCGAACCCCCTCAACGGAAGGAGACGAAATGAACAAGCTTGGCGTACATGCGCTGGTCTGGGAGGCCGGCTGGAGCCGCGACGCATGCGCACGCGCGATCGCGCATACGGCCGAGACGGGCTTCGATTTCATCGAGGTGCCCGCGCTCGATCCGGATTCGATCGATGCCGCGTTTACGCGGCGCGAACTCGAACGGCATGGCCTTGGCATCACGTTCTCGCTCGGCCTCGATGCGCAATCCGACATTTCAAGCGGCGACGCGCAGAAGGCCGCGCGCGGCAAGCAGAAACTCGAGGCCGCGCTGCGTGTCGCACGCGACTGCGGCGCAACCCATGTATGTGGGATCCTGTATTCGGCCTTCCAGAAGAATTTCACGCCGACGACGGCCACAGGCGTCGCGATGTCCGCCGACATCCTCGCGCAGGTGGCGGACACGGCCGCGCAAAGCGGGATCACGCTTGGGCTTGAAGTCGTGAACCGCTACGAGTCGAACGTGCTCAACACCGCGTCGCAGGGTGTCGAGCTGTGCCGGCGCATCGGCCGACCGAACGTGAAGGTGCATCTTGACACGTATCACATGCATATCGAGGAGTCGGACGTGACGTCGGCGATTCGCGACACCGGCGAGCAGCTCGGTTACGTGCACATCGGCGATTCGCATCGCGGCTATCTGGGATCGGGCAACGTCGACTTCACCGCGGTGTTTCGTGCGCTGGTGTTCAGCGGTTATACGGGGCCGATCACGTTCGAGAGTTTTTCGTCGCGCGTCGTCGGCCAGCCGCTCGAAGGCATCCTCGCGATCTGGCGCAACCTGTGGGAAGACAGTCACGACCTCGCGGCGCACGCGCTGGCCTTTACGCGCGTGCAGCTCAAGTCCGCGCGCGAGGCGCTGAAGCAGGCTGAACGGAGCCGGCTGCCGTGAGCGAGGCGGTGACTGGCGCGCAACGCATCGACCGCGAGGCGCTGGCCGCGCACCTCCTGCGCACGCAGCAGGCGGCGCGGCGCGTGGTAGCGATCGCCGGTGCGCCGGGCGCCGGCAAGAGCACGTTCGTGGAGCGGTTGTGCGCGCGCATCGATGACGCGGCGCCCGGGTTCGCGTCCATCGTCGCGATGGACGGCTTTCATTACGACGACCGGGTGCTGGGCGCGCGCGGCCATCGTGCGCGCAAGGGCGCGCCGCATACGTTCGACGTCGACGGCTTCGCGGCGTTGCTCGCGCGTTTGCGCGAGGACGACGGCCGCGACGTCGCGGTACCCGTGTTCGACCGGTCGCTGGAGATCGCGCGAGCTGGCGCGGACGTCGTGCCGGCGTCGGCCCGTCTGATTCTGGTCGAAGGCAACTACCTGCTGCTCGGCGACGCGCCGTGGGATGCGCTGCGATCATCGTTCGACGTCACCGTGATGCTTGAAGTGCCGCGCGCGACGCTCGTCGAGCGGTTGACCGCGCGATGGCGCGGTTACGGGATGGACGACACGGCGCTGCGCGCGAAGATGGACGGCAATGATCTCGTCAATCTCGATACGGTGCTGTCGCGCAGCGTCTGCGCGGATTTCAGCGTGGATAACGGCTGAGGGGGCGGCGAAGCGCGGCCTGCTTTGCGTGCACCGCTGACGGAACGCCACCGCCCTATACGACAAGTTCCGGTCACTGCGCGGCGTCTTCGCGCGTGCCTTCGGCTTCCGCATGACGGACGGCGAAGCCCGCCCGCTTACGAAAACACCACCGTCCGGTCGCCGTTCAGGAACACCCTGCGCTCGATGAATGCCTTCACCGCACGCGCGAGCGTGATGCATTCGACGTCGCGCCCCACCGCGAGCAACTGCTCCGGACGCAGCGCATGATCGACGCGCTCGACGACCTGCTCGATGATCGGGCCTTCGTCGAGATCGTCGGTGACGAAGTGCGCGGTCGCGCCGATCAGTTTCACGCCGCGCGCATGCGCCTGGTGATACGGCTTCGCGCCCTTGAAACCGGGCAGGAACGAATGATGGATGTTGATCGCGCGGTTCGCGAGCTTCGCGCTCGTCTCCTGCGACAGCACCTGCATGTAGCGCGCGAGGATCACGAGTTCGG
The DNA here is from genome assembly GCF_050768715.1 of Burkholderia sp. ZZQ-2. NCBI lineage: Bacteria > Pseudomonadati > Pseudomonadota > Betaproteobacteria > Burkholderiales > Burkholderiaceae > Burkholderia > Burkholderia sp. ZZQ-2. The sequence continues at coordinate 33,054 of NZ_LDVA01000073.1, forward strand.
CGCCGCTCGACTCGAAGAAGTCGAGCCATTGCGCTTCCTGCTGCGCCTTCGTATCGGCCGTGATCGGGAAATGGCGGAACGGCAGGCCGTGTTGCGCGGCGAGCGGCTCGAAGTCGGGATGGTTCGACACGATGCCGACGATATCCATCTTCAGCTCGCCCATCCGCCAGCGGAACAGCAGGTCCGCGAGGCAGTGCTCGAGCTTCGACACCATGATCAGCACCTTCGGCCGCGCATTCACGTCGTGAATCGCCCATTGCGTGTCGCCTTCGCCGCCGCCGCCGAGCGCGGTCACGATCGGCCCGAATTCCTGGCGCAGCGCGTCGATCTGCAGCGTTTCATCGGTCGGATGAAACACGCAGCGCACGAAGAAGTGATTGCTGAGATCGTCGTCGAACACGTTCAGCGCATCGACGTAGCAGCGATGGCGCTCGAGAAAGCCGACGACGGCGGCGACCTGGCCGGCCGCGCTCGGGCACGACAGCGTCAGGACGAATTGATCGGGGCGTGAGTCGGCGGTCATGAGATTCCTCGGATGTCATGGAACGCAACCCGCGCGGCGGCGCGACGGGGCGCCACGCTACGCGGGTAGCGGGAGGCTCAAGTAAATCAGGACGATTCGGGCGCGGATAGAACCAACCCGCCGTGTGGCTGGTATCGGCACGCCAGCGCGGCCGG
>NZ_LDVA01000074.1:0-294 GCF_050768715.1 Burkholderia sp. ZZQ-2
CTCTGTGAGTCTCTACGAACCGGCCGTCTTCGGCGCCCTGCAGCTGTCCAACCGCGTCGTGATGGCGCCTCTCACCCGCACCCGTGCCGACGACGACGGTGTTCCGACCACCACCATGGCGGAGTACTACCGCCAGCGTGCCGGGCAGGGACTCATCATCTCCGAGGGCACGTGGCCGGCGGTCGAGGGCAAGTCGTATCCCGGACAGCCGGGCATCGTGACACCCGCGCAGATCGAGGGGTGGAAGCCGATCACCGCGGCGGTCCACGATGCGGGCGGAACGATCGTCATGCA
>NZ_LDVA01000075.1:0-217 GCF_050768715.1 Burkholderia sp. ZZQ-2
CCGTTCCACGCCGAGACCCCGGAGCAGGAGTCGGAGCGAGCGCTCGCCCATCTGGAGCAGACGATCCAGCTCGAGGGACCGCAGACGATCGCGGCGATCATCATCGAGACCGTGGTCGGCACGAACGGCGTGCTCGTGCCGCCGCCGGGCTACCTGCAGGGCGTGCGCGCGCTGTGCGACCGCTACGGCATCGTCTACATCGCCGACGAGGTCATGG
>NZ_LDVA01000076.1:0-266 GCF_050768715.1 Burkholderia sp. ZZQ-2
CTGAACACGAACATCTTCAACGGTCAGATGATGACCCTGCCGGTGTTCGCCTACAACCAGTACATGAACCAAGGGACGAACCCGGACGCGGCTGTCGCCCGCGCATGGGCTGCGGCCCTCACCCTCATCCTCATCGTCATGGTCTTGAACCTGCTCGCGCGTCTGATCGCGAAGCTGTTCGCTCCCAAGATCAGCGGCCGCTGAGCACCCGACCCGTCAGAACAGGAACCCTCGTGTCCAAGAGCATCGAAGTCAACGACCTGAAC
>NZ_LDVA01000077.1:0-37687 GCF_050768715.1 Burkholderia sp. ZZQ-2
CGCCGGCCGCGCGCGCCGCGCTCGCGGACGCGACCGACATCCTCGGCTACACGACCTACGTGAACATGGCCGGCCCGTTCCGCGACGACCAGCGCGTGCACGGCACCGACAATCGCGAGGAGATGCAGCGCGCGCGCCATGCGTTCGAACTCGCGGCCGAGGGCCGGCGCGTCGCGGTCGTGTCGTCCGGCGACCCGGGCGTGTTCGCGATGGCCGCGGCCGTGCTCGAGGCGCTCGACGAAGCGCGCGACCCGCACTGGGCCGCGGTCGACCTGCGCGTGGAGCCCGGCATCTCGGCGTCGCTCGCGACGGCCGCCCAGGCCGGCGCGCCGCTCGGCCACGATTTCTGCGCGATCTCGCTGTCGGACAACCTGAAGCCGTGGGACGTGATCGAGACGCGCCTGCGGCATGCGGCGCAAGCCGATCTGGTGATGGCGTTCTACAACCCGATCTCGCGCGCGCGGCCGTGGCAGCTCGATCGCGCGCTCGATGTCGTGCGCGCGCATCGCACGGCCGATACGGTGGTCGTGCTGGGCCGCGACATCGGCCGGCCGGGCGCGACGCTCACGACGACGACGCTCGGTGCATTGCGCAGCGACCAGGTCGACATGCGCACGATGGTGATCGTCGGCTCGTCGACGACGCGCCGCTTCGCGATCGGCGAGGGTCGCGAGTGGGTCTATACGCCGCGCTGGTATCGCTGAACCCGGTCAGCGCGCCGGCCTGACGCCGTGCGCGCCGGCATACGCCGTGCCGCCCGCCCCCCAGAACCGGTACACGAGTACGCCGACGACGGCCTGCGCAGCGACCACGAACGCGACGCAGCCGGCCCATCCCCACCGGTGCCAGCCGGGCACCGGCAGGATCGAGCCGAGGCTGCCGCCTAAGTAATAGCAGGACAGGTAGATGCCGATCGCCGTCGAGCGCGCGCTCGACGCCGCCTGCGAAATGAACGTGTTGGCCGACGCCTGTTCGACGAACACGGCGGTCGAGCCGAGTGCGAGGCCGGCCAGGATCACCGGCACGTGGTCGGACAGCGTGAGCAGCGCTCCGCCGATCGCGAGCGCGGCAGCGGCAAGCCCCGGTGCGCGCGGGCCGCGATGCCGCGCGAGGCGCCCTGCCAGCGGCGTCACGACCACCGCCACCAGGAACACCGCGTAGATCGCGCCGATCCCGACCGTGCCGAAGCCGAACGGCGCGCGGGCCAGGCGCAGGCCGACGAACGTGAACGTCGCGACCTGCGACGCGAGCACGCATGCGCCGATCGCGAACGACGCGAGCAGCGGGCCGCGCGTGACGATGCGCCAGGCCGGCCCCGCACCGGCGTCCGTGTCGGGTTCGACACGCCGCACGATCGCGCCGGACGCCGGCAGGCTCGCGTAGATCGCGACGCCCGTGACGAGACACAGCGCCGCGACGACGTCGAGCGCATGCCGCCAGCCCCACATCGACGTCATCAGGTTGGTCGCGAAGCGGCCGGCGAAACCGCCGAGCGTCGTGCCGGCGACGAACAGCGCGCTGATCTCGGCCGACGTGCCGCGATCGAAGCGCTCGGCGATATACGCGATCGACAGCGCGAAGACGAACGGCATGACCAGGCCGGCGGCAAAGCGCGCGCCGAGAAACGACGCGAAACCTGCCGCATGCGCGGACCACACGACCGGCAGCGCGACGGCCATCGCCGCCAGCGAGATCGCGATGCGCCGCTCGATGCGCGCGGCCAGCACGCCGACGAACGGCGCGATAATGGCGACGGCCGTCGTGGTGGCGCTCACGCCCTGCCCCGCGCGCTCCGCGCTGACGCCGAAGGTGGCCGCGAGTTCGTGCAGGATGCCCTGCGTCGAATACAGATTGAGAAACGCGGCGAAGCCGCAGAGAAAGAACGCGATGCGCGTGGTCCTGTCGTTCATCGGAGCTGCCTGGTCGTCGATGCCGACAGTCTGACGAGCGCGCCGTGCGCACGCCAATACCGTTTTCATCGCGATTGATACCGGAACGACAACAATGCTCGACCTGCGCCGCCTCCGCTATTTCGTGGTCGTCGCCGACGAACTGCACTTCGGCCGCGCGGCATTGCGCCTGCGCGTCGCGCAGCCGCCGCTCACGCGCCATATCGCCGCGCTGGAAAGCGAGCTCGGCGTGCGGCTGTTCGAGCGTTCGACGCGCGCGGTGCGGCTGACGCCGGCAGGTGCCGCGTTCCTCGAACAGGCGCGCAACGTCGTCAGCGCGGCCGCCGAGGCCGAGGCGAGCGCGCGCAAGCTCGCGCAGGGCATCGCCGGACGAATCGTGATCGGCTATGCGAGTGCCATTCCGATGTCCGACACGTTCCCGGACGTCATCCGCGCCGCGAGCCGCACGATGCCCGACGTCGAATTCGCGTTCCGCGAGGCGGCGACCGCCAGCCAGCACCGGCAGATCGCGGACGGCACGATGGACATCGGTTTCGGCTGGGCATGGGGCGACGCGCCTGGCGTGCCGGTGGCGTCGCTCGTCGTGTCGCGTGAACCGCTCGTGGCCGCCGTGCCGGCCGGGAATCCGCTCGCGGGCCGCGCGAGCGTCGACGTCGCGGCGCTGGCGAGCGAAACCTTCGTGACATTTCCGCCGGGTTACGGCTCGGCACTGGCCGCGGCACTGGACGACCTGTGCGCACAGGCCGGATTCGCGCCGCGCATCGGTGCGACCGCGGCACAGATCACGACGCTCGTGTCGCTGGTGGCCGCCGAACGCGGCATCGCGATCGTGCCGGGCTTCACGGCGACGCTGCAGCGTCCGGGTGTCGTGTACGTGCCGCTCGCCGGCGCGCGCGCGGTCGAGCAGATCATGTCGTGGGGCGAGCCGTTTGCGTCGGCGTGCGTCGAACGCTTCGTCGCACTCGCGCGCTCGCTTGTGCAGCCCGCATCGGCTTGATGCGAGTCAAGCGATCCGGATCGACCTTCCCCGTGGTTTCGGTGCTCCGGCCGCGCGCCACCCTCTTCCACACCGATCACGTTTGCCGGAACGGTTGATCGCCCTCACCGAATGCCGCGGGTATCGCCGGAATGACGCGCGCCGCACTGTCGCCGCGACGCGCGTCCCGAATGCCGGCGCGCTCGCCTGCGAAATCGATGAGGGCTGCTCGCTACCTCACTGCACCACGATGGTGTAAACCGCTCGCGCGTCAGCCAGTCCCCCGTCATTCGTGGCCGTGACGGTAAACGTGTACCGCCCGGTCTTCCTCGGCGTACCGATAATCCCGCCCGTATCCTGATTGAACTGGAGGCCTGGGGGCAAACCCCCGTTGGTCACCGTGAAGCGGACGGTCGCAGGCGTATTCGTCGTGATTTTCGCTCCGTAGAGCGTGCCTTGAGTGGCGATCGGCAGGACGGCGGGGCCCAGTTGCGGTGTGGGTGCCGATACGGTCTGCGGAGCGCCGATCGGGACGCCGTCGGCATTCACCTGCTGCAACGACCAGCTTTGCCCGGGGGTGACGGCGCTCAGGGTCCACGAGGTCGTCTGGTCGCGAAGCGCGGCCCTCTGCTTTTCGGTGAATGCGCCAAGATTCCTGGCGGTTTCCCACTGCTTGATCTTGTCGAGGATATCCGGCGTCGACTCTGCCGAGAGCAGGAATGCCACCGTGCTCTGGAAGCCAATGCCGGCGTTGAGCGCCGCGCCGCGTGCGAGCCTGGTTTCGATCGTGGTCAACGTGACGCCCGTGATATCGAACCATCCAAGCATGCCCGGCAGGTAGTTGGCCTGGTAGAAGGCGTTGTCGCGGTACAGCTGATCCACGTCCGGATTGGACCAGCTCGCGCGGGTCAGCGTGTCCCATGCGTTCGAGGTCATCCGGCTCGTCTCGCTGATGTATCCGTCGTGCCCGGTCTGGGCGGCGTAGGCGCCGTTGATCAACCGGGCAATGCCGAAGCTGCCCCAGCCGGTATCACTGGCGGATTCCACCCCGTCGAAGGAGTGGGACCGGATGCCGACGTTGTTCCTGATGGCGCCCAGCCGGGTGGCGATCTCGTCGATGATGCCGAGGCCGCCGATGGCCCCGCCGTACGAATTCACGATCACCCTCGCAACGGGCGTGCCACGCGCGGCTTCGGCCGGGACGGAGCCCCACTGGCCTCGGGTCAGTCCACTGACTTGCCATTCGGTGACGCCCCTTTGGACCGCGTTGAACGAGATGAACTCGTTGCCGATACGCAGCATCTGCTCGTTGATCCCGTCCCGCACCGGCGCGAATCCGCTCAAGTAGAGCATCGTGCTCGTCATGCTCAACTGCCGGGACAAGGCGGCTTGACCGCCCAAGGCCAGACGAGGGTCCGCGGGCGGCGAAACGTACGGATCGATGGAGGTGGGCTGGCCGACGCTGATGAAGTCCGACATGGTATGGACGCCGACGCGGACGCCGTACTCCTTTGCGGTTTCCACCAGCTTTTCGGCTCCGCTGTCGCTGTCGCCGAAGGTGAAGTCGAACTGATAATGCCCGGTGTATTTCCAGGGGCCGCGAAAATTCCGTGGCGAGTAGATGTAGTTGATTCCCGCGCTGCTGGCGAATCGGGCTGCCTTGCCGACATTGCCGGTGTCGAGATCGTCCAGCACGAAAGACGACTGGCCGCTGGCCTGCGCCACTTTCTGCCACTGGCCGTTCTGGGTCGGATACGGGAGGTTTTCACCCGAGGCAATGAACGACAACAGGGTTGTCACGAGCTCCGGTGCGCTGCCGTACAGCGCAATCTTCGATCCGATGACCGAGCCTGCGCTGTCGAGCGGGCCGAGCGGGATCGGATAGCCATTGGGATTGAGCCGGTCGCGCCGGCGCGTATAGTCGAACGTGAAGGCGCGCAGCACGGCCCCCCACGACGTCTTCGCCGCCGCGCACCACGGCTCCAGCGCCGCCACGTCCACGTTGTAAGGATTGGGGATGACGTCGCTTTCCCAGCCGTATTGCGGATATTCATTGGGCCACGCGCCTTCGGTGCGGTCGTTGAGCGGCTTGAGCCCGATCGCGAATTCGTTGTCTCGCACCACGCCCGCGGCTTCGCCGACGGTCTGGTTGATCGCGACAGGCAACGGCCCCCACAGCAGCGTCTGAACGTCGGAAGCGGGATCGGTCGACACGCGGGTGACTTCAAAGGTGGCGTAGCCGTTTTTCTGCAGGACGCGGACATCGACCTCGAATGCGAGGCCGGCATCATTCACGAAGGACAGCGTGTTGTCGGTGGACGACCATCGGACGCCGGCGGGCTTCGCCAGTACGCCGTTGATCACGAGCCTGACGAGCGGGACGGATTTCCCGGGCGAAATGTAGTTGCGGCCGCTGCGCGAATCGATGAGTTCGACGACAGCGCCGGTGGAGTCCAGGCCGAGCGTCAAGTAGCCGGCCGGAATGTGTAGAGTGCTTGTCATGTTTCGACTTTCCTGACGAAAATGGCGGGGCCGTGAGCGGCGCAGATGCACCCGTGCCCCCATCCTTGGCGTGCCGCGAGCCAATGCTGGAATTCCGAATCGATCGACCAGACGGACAGATGGCGACGGTCGGCGGATACCCCGGACATTGGGCATAGCGGGTCTGCCCGACCGATTCGAGCGCTCCCGCCTGCCGTCGATGCCGGCTCTTTCATCGAAAGGCCAGCGTGCCGGCGCTTTCGAGCGCGATCCTTTGCGGCGCCAGGATCGCGGGATTTGCGTCGTGAGCCCTGGGTCCAGCAACGCACCGTCACCGCCTCGACCGCCCTCGCCTGCGCAAGCAACCTTCGCGGAGCATGCGGCGCGACAGGCGACGCCGATGGCGGCCAGCCGCAGTGAATGGCTGCGGCTGGCCGGCCGCCGGAACTGCCTCGTCAAGCTTCCGGCGGTGAAGCCGGCGCAGTTGGAAAGAGGCAGCGGCCGCGTGATTCCGGTTCGGGTTTTACTGGCTCGGCACTTCGGCGATATACGAAACGTAGAGGTTTTGCCCCCAGTCGCTGCCCGAGTAGTTGGGGAACACCCTGTCTTCGCGGGTGATGTTGACGTTGAATCCGGTCGTCGTGACCTTGGTCACCGTCACCGAGAACGTGTCCGGATAACTGGATGCGTCGTTGGGGTCCTGGAGGGCCGTCACGACCACGATGGGAGCGGTCGAAAACGTGCCCGGAAACGTGATTTGGGCATTGAAAGGCGGGTTGATCCAGGAATCCTGATTGCCGCCTTGAACGCTTCCGACTGCCTGCTTTGCTACGATTCTTTCCAGCATGTTGAGCTCCTGATGGTTGGAACGACGTGACGTCGTGAGTGAGTGAGCCTCGCGCGAAAGCACTTCGCTCGCAGACAAAGTTATGCCGCGCATGCGTCGAAAGCGATTACACGTGATTACATGATTGAGGCGGCTATCAAGGGGCGTCGAAAGCGTCGATTTCATGTCGAAATCGACGGCAATTTTGTCCCGCTCCGCGCCCGATGCATGACGGAACGATGTCGAATCGGCAAGATCGTTACGTATCGAGAATCAAATAACAAAAAGAACAACTAAGCATTCACTATTCGACGCGAATCCTCCAAGATGGGCACGCCGCCGGCCGGGCATGCCCGGTCGCCCGACCGGCGGCGATACGCGGGCCAGCGTATCCCTCTTCCACTTGGAGAACACAATGCACAACAATGTGTTGCCGCGTTTCATCCCGCGCGCGTTTGCCGCGGGTTGCCTGCTCGCCGTGGCGAGCGTGTCCCAGGGCGCCGGCGTCTATGCGCCCTACGTCGACGTGACGCTCTATCCGACGCCGCTCGTCGACCAGATCGGCGTCCGGCAAGGCATCCAGCAGTTCACGCTCGCGTTCGTGGTCGCGGGCAACGGGTGTACGCCGTCGTGGGGCGGCGTGCAGCCGATCGGCAACGGCGCGAGCGGCGGCCTGCTGACCGCGCTGTCGACGTCGATCGCGAGCTATCGCGCGAAAGGCGGCGAAGTCGCCGTGTCGTTCGGCGGCGCGAACGGCACGCCGCTGATGCAGGCATGCTCGACGGTTCCCGCGCTGGCGGGCGCGTATCAGACCGTGATCGACACGTACGGCCTCACGCACATCGACTTCGACATCGAGGGCGCGTCGCAGCTCGACACGGCCGCGGTCGCGCGCAACTTCCAGGCCGTCGCCCAGCTGCAGGCGAGTTATGCGGCGAAAGGCAAGCCGCTGCACGTCACGCTGACGCTGCCGACGATGCCGACCGGGCTCACGCAGGACGGCCTGAACGTCGTCAACGCGGCGATCTCGAACAAGGCCGTGTTCGATGCGGTGAACGTGATGGCGATGGACTACGGCCCCGCGAACATCGATATGGGGGCGGCCGCGATCAGCGCCGCGCAGGCGCTGTACGCGCAACTCGATACGGCCTTCAAGTCGGCCGGCCAGCCGAAGACCCATGCCCAGCTCTGGCAGATGGTCGGCGTCACGCCGATGATCGGCGTGAACGACGTGCAGGGCGAAACCTTCACGCTCGCGAATGCGCAGAGCGTCCTGAACGCGGCGGTCGCCAACGGCTACGGTTTCTTCGGCAACTGGTCGGTCGGCCGCGACCAGGCGTGCCCGTCCGGCGGCACCTATGCGTCGCCGACCTGTTCGGGCGTCGCGCAGCAGCCGTACGCGTTCGCGACGATCTTCAAGCAGCTCGACGGCAAGTGGGGCGCGGGCGTCACGCAGGATCCGAACTACGGCGGCGGCTCGGACGGCGGCACGCCGCAACCGGGCGCGCCCTGGGCGGCCGGCCAGGTCTATACGGCCGGCGCGACCGTCACCTACCAGGGCACGACGTATCAGGCGCAATGGTGGACGCAGGGCGACGTGCCCGGCCAGGCCGCCGTGTGGAAACCGGTCGGCGGCGGCACGGCCACGTGGTCGGCGACCACCGCGTATTCAGGCGGCACCTGCGTGATGTACCAGGGCGCGAAATACTGCGCGAAATGGTGGACGCAAGGCGACAACCCGAGTGCGGGCGGTGTGTGGGTGAAGTCGTGATGCCGCGGATCGGCCGTCGCTAGGCCTGCGCGCGCATCGGGGGCCGTTCACGGCGATCGCGGCCCGATCGCCGGCGGACGGCCCGCTTCGCTTGCCGGCCCTCCTCCGGCGCGCCCCGCCCGCCGTCAGCCGCGCGCGTGCTCGGCGAGCAGCCTGGCCTTCGCGTCGACGAGCAGCGCCGCATGCGTATCGCGATGCTGGCGGATCCGCTCGGACGGCCCGACCACCGACAGCCCGTACCAGTCGCCGTCGAGCATCAGCGCGACCGCGATCGCCGACAGCTCGGGCGCGCTCTCGCCGAAGTTCTCGGCCCAGCCGAGTTCGCGAAACCGTGCGGTTTGCGCGACGAGCGCGGGCAGATCCGCCACCGTCGCGTCGGTGAAGCGCTCGAACGGCAACTGCGCGCCGAGCGCCTGCTGCGCGTCGCCGGCCAGTTCCGCGAAAATCGCCTTGCCGATCGAGTTCGCATGCAGCGGGCGCAGTTCGCCCGGCTCGCGCGTATAACGGATCGCCTGCTCCGATTCGACGACGTCGAGGTAGGTGACCGACACGCCCTGGATCTTGCCGAGCACGGCCGTCTCGCGGCTCGCGTCGCGCAGCGCGACGAGATGCGGATGGACGATGTCGACGACCGGGTCGGTCGCGTCGATCGCCGCGGCGATCGTCTGCAGGCGGCGCGTCGGGTAGTAGCCGCCGCGCCTGCGCACTTCGTACAGGTAACCGCGGCTCACGAGCGTGCGCGCCATCGCGAGGCAGCTCGACGCCGGCACATTGAGCAGGCGCGCGAGTTCGGTGAGCGGCAGCGGCCGCCGTTCGGCGGCGAACAGCTCGAACAGGTCGAGCGTGCGGGCAACGAGTTTGACGTCCATGACGAGCGCTTGAATCGGAACGGGAAACCGCGCGCCGGGCCGGCCGCCGGGTCGATACGGTCAGTACGACTTCGGCAGCCCGAGCACCTTCTCCGCGATGTAGCAGAGGATCAGTTGCGGACTCACGGGCGCGAGCCTCGGAATCATACACTCGCGCAGGTAGCGTTCGACATGGTATTCCTTCGCGTAGCCCATCCCGCCGTGCGTCGCGACCGCCGTCTGGCACGCCTGGAACGCGGCTTCCGCGCCGAGGTATTTCGCGGCGTTCGCTTCCGCGCCGCACGGCTGCCCCGCGTCGTAGCGCGTCGCGGCCTTCATCACCATCAGCCACGCAGCCTCGAGCTGCATCCACGCCTGCGCGAGCGGATGCTGGATCGACTGGTTCTGCCCGATCGGCCGGCCGAACACGACGCGCTCGCACGCATACTGCGTCGCGCGGCGCAGCGCGGCCTGCCCGAGCCCGATCGCCTCCGCCGCGATCAGGATGCGTTCCGGATTCAGCCCGTGCAGCAGATAGCGGAAGCCGTCGCCTTCGTTGCCGATCAGGTCGCCTTCCGGCACGCGCAGGTTGTCGATGAACAGCATGTTCGAATCGACCGCCTTGCGGCCCATCTTCTCGATCTCGCGCACCTCGACGCGCGACCGGTCGAGATCGGTGTAGAACAGGCTCAGCCCGTCGGTCGGCTTCGCGACCCGGTCGAGCGGCGTCGTGCGCGCGATGATCAGCATCTTGTTCGCCACCTGCGCGGTCGAGATCCAGATCTTGCGCCCGCTCAGCACGTAGTGGTCGCCGTCGCGGCGGGCCTGCGTGCTCAAGTGCGTGGTGTCGAGGCCCGCATCGGGTTCCGTCACCGCGAAGCACGCCTTGTCTCGCCCCGCGATCAGCGGCGGCAGGAAACGCGCCTTCTGTGCGTCGTTGCCGAACACCTGCACCGGGTTCAGCCCGAAGATGTTCATGTGGACGGCCGACGCGCCGGACAGGCCGGCACCCGATGCGCTGATCGTGCGCATCATCAGCGCGGCCTCGGTCATCCCGAGCCCGGCCCCGCCGTGCGCCGGGTCCATCGCGATGCCGAGCCAGCCGGCCTCGGCAAGCGCCGCGTGGAAATCGGCGGGAAATCCGCCCGCGCGATCGCGTTCGAGCCAGTAGTCGTCGCCGAAGCGCGCACAGATTTTCTCGATCGCGCTTTCGATTGCGCGCTGGTCGTCGGTCAGGTCGAACTGCATGGATGGCTCTCCGGGAAAAGGCCGAGCGGCCGCGCCGCTCTGAGGAAAATGCCAGGCGGCGCCAGGGGGTGCGCCTGGCGGAACGTCCCCTTGCGGGATGGCCCCGTCGGGGCGCCGGCACGACGCGGCAGGCCTGGGGCGCTCACAACGGAAACACGCCGACGATCACCGCGGCGAACACCATCAGCACCGTGGCGGCGAACAGGAACGGAATCGTGAATTTCTGATGCTCGGCGAGCTCGACGCCGGTCAGGCCGACGATCAGGAACGTCGCGGGCGTGAGCGGGCTCACCGGGAACCCCGTCGTCATCTGGCCGAGCAGCGCGGCCTGCGCCATCTGGATCGGCGGCACGCCGAGCAGCTTCGCGCTTTCCGCGAGCACCGGCAGCACGCCGAAGTAGAACGAATCGGGGTCGAACAGCAGGCTGAGCGGCATCGACAGCAGCCCGAGCACGAACGGCATGTGGCGCGCATGCTCGACCGGCACGTGCGCGACCACCACGTCCGCCATGGCCTTCAGCATCCCGGTGCCGGACATGATGCCGGTGAACGCGCCGGCCGCGAGCAGCACGCTCGCCATCATCAGCGCGGCCTTCGCATGCGCGTCGATCCGCTCGCGCTGGGCCTGCACGTCCGGGTAGTTGATCACGAGCGCGGCGACCGTGCCGAGCATGAACATCACCATCGGGTCGACGATGCCCGACACGAGCGTGACGAGCACCACGAGCGTCAGCGCGAGATTGATCCGGAAGCGTTCCGGCCGGCGTAACGCGCGCTCGGCATCGGTCAGCGCACGCGGCGCGATCTCGAGCGGTGCCGCGCCGGCACGATCGAGCCCGAGGCGTTTCGCCTCGCGCACGCCGAGCACGTACGCGGTGCCGAACACGAACACGAGCCCGACGATCTGCACCGGAATCATCGGCATGAAGATCGCGGAACCGGGAATGTGCAGCGCCGCCGACGCCCGCAGCATCGGCCCGACCCACGGCAGGAAATTGACGCCGGCCGCCATCGACGCGACGCACGCGAGGATGCGCCGATCCATTCCGAGCCGCGTATAGAGCGGCATCATCGCGGGCAGCGTGACGAGAAACGTGACGGCGCCGGAGCCGTCGAGGTGAATCAGCAGCGCGAGCAGCGCCGAGCCCATCACGATGCGCGGCGGATGGCAGCCGATCACGCGCAGCACGCCCGCGATGATCGGGTCGAGCATCCCGGCGTCGGTGAGGATACCGAAAAAAAGAATCGCAAAAACGAACATCCCGGCGATCGGGCCGATGTTCTGTACGCCGTGCACGATGAACTTGCCGGTCGCGAGCCCGAAACCGGCCGCGAGCGACGCGGCCACCGGCACGACGATCAGCGCGACGAGCGGCGACAGCCGCTTCGTGATGATCAGGCCGAACAGCGCGACGATGGCGATCGCGCCGATCCATGCAAGCATGATGCGTCTCCTCTTCAGCCGGTGCGCCCGTGGGTGGGCCGGCGTGGGGTTCGAATGGTCGTGCGGTACAGCGCCGCCGGTCGCGCGGTACGCGCCGGCGGCCGCGATGCCGGTCAGTTCCGGCGCGGGGCGTTATCGCGGTCGTTATCGCGTTCGGTAGTGCAGCCGGTCGTGCCGGCGTCGGCGAATACCTGCGCCGCGTGTTCGTTCAGCGCGGGCGGCGGCCGCCGGTACGTGGCCGGCGTGCGGCCAAGCTTGATCGGCGACGCGATGCCGCGATGCCGGCCCAGCTCGACTTTCATCGCCCGATGCGCGACATGCGGATGATCGAGCGCCGCATCGAGCCCGAGCACCGGCGCGCACGGCACGCCGCGGCGCATCAGCTGCTCGGCGAGCGCCGCGCCGTCGTGCGCGGCCAGCGCCGTTTCGAGCAGCGTGCGCAGCACGGCGCGGTTCGCGCTGCGCGCGCGGTTGTCCGCGAAACGCGGATCGCCGGGCCAGTCGCGCGTGCCGAGCACGTCGCACAGCGCCGCGAACTGTCCGTTGTTGCCGACCGCGAGAAAGATGTCGACGCTCGCCGTCGGAAAGCTGTCGTACGGCGTGATGTTCGGATGCGCGTTGCCGGTGCGCACGGGCGCGTTGCCCGAATGGAAGAAGTTCGGCGTGTGCGGATGCAGGATCGACAGCGCGCAGTCGAACAGCGTCGCTTCGACGAACTGGCCGCGGCCGCTCGCGTCGCGCTCGCGCAGCGCCATCAGCACGCCGAGCGCCGCGTTCAGCCCGGTGACGAGATCGACGATCGGCACGCCGACCCGCAGCGGCGCGCCGCCCGCTTCGCCGTTGACGCTCATCAGCCCCGCGAGCGCCTGCACGGCCGCGTCGTAGCCGGGCAACCCGCCGAGCGGGCCGTCCGCACCGAAGCCCGACACGCGGCAATGGACGAGGCGCGGAAACCGCGCATGCAGCGCGTCGAAACCGAGCCCCCAGCGCTCCATCGTGCCGATCTTGAAGTTCTCGACGATGGCGTCCGCGTCGTCGAGCAGGCCGAGCAGCCGCTCCCGGTCGGCCGGTTGCGTCAGGTCGAGCGCGATGCCGAGCTTGTTGCGGTTCACGCCGAGGAAGTACGACGCGGTATCGCCGTCGAACGGAGGCCCCCACGTGCGTGTTTCGTCGCCGGACGGCGGTTCGACCTTGATCACCTCCGCGCCGTGGTCGGCAAGGATCTGCGTGGCGTACGGGCCGCCCAGCACCCGCGACAGATCGATGATGCGCAATCCCGCCAGCGCGCCCTGCTGCTCGTATTCCGCCATGCGTCCCGCTCCTGGTTCCGGTTGATCGGACTGCCGGTTCCGGCAGGCCAGGCGCCTGCGGCGCGACCGTCCGGATTCGACGAATAATTCTTGTGCATGAATTTATATTCACACTGGGGAATTATGTTGTCAACCCCGGCGGCACCCTGAGACCGTGCGGAAGACGTCGCCGTGCGCAAGTGGGGACGACACCGAATACGGGCCGGTTGCGATGGCGCCCCGCCTTTCGCTAAGCTGGCGGGAAACCTCTATCTCGAAAAATTCAGGCGGACTATTCATGAAACGGATGCTGCTGGCGGCCTTCGTGCTGGCGTCGACGCTGGGTATCGGACATGCGCAGACCCAGACGTACCACTTCGGCGAGGGACAGACGCAGATGCCGGGGGGAGCGCCGCACGCCACCGCGCCGACCGCACGGCACGCGAGCCCGCCGCCTCACCATCGGCGTGCCGTTCACAAGCGCCGCCATCCGCGCCACGTGAAGCCGACGCGCAGCGGGATCTATACGCACGCATGACCCGGCGTCCGTTGCGCGACGCCGTGCACGGAACTGTCATGAACGACCGGTAGGATCGCTGCGGCTGCCTGCAAGCCGTCGCGGCCGCGGCCGGGCAACGCGCCGCCGACGCGCACTTTCTCCACGATTCAGCACCTGTTTTGCCGAACATGAGTACCGGGCTGGACACCCTCGCCGTCATCAAGGAACGCGCCACGATCGTGTGCCGCCAGCACGGCAGCGTGCTGCTGGTCGCCCGCACCGCGTCGCGCTGGTCGCTGCCGGGCGGCACGATCCGGCGCGGCGAGACGCCGCTCGACGCCGCACTGCGGGAGCTTGCCGAGGAAACACGGCTGGAGGGGCTCGCACTCGACTACGCGGTGCAGTTCGGCGGGCTGACGAAGCTCCATCACGTGTTCGTGGCCGACGTGCCGGCGCACCTGACGCCGCGCGCGAGCAACGAGATCGCCCGCTGCAAGTGGTTCACCGTCGACCGGCTCGACACGCTCCGGGCGAGCGTGCCGACGCGCAAGATCATCGAGCTGCTGCGGCTCGACTGTTTTTCGGCGATTGCGAACGGCCGGCTGCGCTGACGTCGATCCCGCCCGCGCCCGTCACGTGCGCAGGAACGGGCCGGCCTTGCGTTCGAGCAGCATGACGAGTTCGGGCTGCATGTACGTGTAGCGATCGGGAATGTCGAGGCAGACGACCTTCTTGTGCCGCAGATGCGTGCCGAATTGCGCGGCCAGCCTGGTCTTGTGCGCGCGCTCCATCACGAACACGACGTCGGCCCAGTCGAGCTGCTCGGCGCACACGTGCGTGTCCGCATCGGGCGCGAGGCCCGCCGAATCGGTTTCGACACCCGGCCACGCGGCGAATACCGCTTCGGCCGTCGGGCTGCGCAGCCGGTTGCGGCTGCAGATGAAGAGTGCCCGTGTCATGTCGCTGCGAGGTTCAACCTTGCGGAATCGTGCCCGGCCGGACGTACGCGAGCATGTGCGACACGTAGTCGGCCTTGCCGAGTTCGACACCATGGTGGCGCAGGATCGCGTAAGCGGTGATCGCGTGGAAATTGAACTGCGGCAGTGCCCAGTCGCGCGCGTACTGTTCGCCCGTCATGTCGAATGCGACTCCGTTCGGCAACTCGAGCGCGATCGGCAGCGCGCCGCCGCCGTCGAGCGCGTCCGGCGCGAGTTCGCCGAGAAATGCGAGCGTGCCGGCGATGATCGCCTGCGCATCGGTGAGCGAGCCGGGCTGCGCATCCGCATTCCATCCCGCCTCGCGCAAGGCCAGCAGTGCAGCCGGCAACGGTTCGCCACGCAGCCGGTGAATGGGCTCCATGGCCTGGAAGCACGAGAAGCGCACCTGCGCCGCGAGCGGATACATGTCGGGCGCCAGCTTCAACGTCATCGCCGCGTCGGGCGCGTCGCCCGCGGCCTGCCGGTGCGCAGCGGCCTTGTCGAGCCACGCGGTCTGTGCGCGCAGCATGTGGGTGAAGGTCGGAACGAGAAGTTGGGTCGGTGTCACGCGTGCGCTCCTGGGTTGGGTTGTCGTTTGCGCCACGATAGCAGCGTCGGTGCAAACGTGCATCCCGGCCCGGGTGACGAACGCGATTCGATGCGGATTCAACGGTGCGGCATGGCGACGCATGGCGTGCGGGTGTTCCCCCGCTTCAGGACGATCACGACGCGCGGCCGTTGCCCCCCGGCCTCAAGGCTTGCCGTGCCGGGCCAGGAACCGGTCGAGCTGCGATGCAAACGTCTTGCCGTCGCGCGCGCTGAACGGCGCCGGCCCGCCCGTATCGATCCCGGCGCTGCGCAACTGGTCCATCATCGCGCGCGTCGATAGGCGTTCCTCGATGTTCTCGCGGCTGAACCAGTTGCCGCGCGGGTCGAGCGCATGCGCGCCCTTGTCGAGGACGGCGGCGGCCAGCGGGATGTCGGCGGTGATCACGAGGTCGCCGGCTTCCGCCAGCTCGACGATCCGCGCATCGGCGACGTCGAAGCCGGCCGGCACCTGCACCGCCTTGATGAACGGCGACGGTGGCGTGCGCAGGAACTGGTTCGCGACCAGCGTCACGCGGATTTCGGCACGACGCGCGGCGCGAAACAGCATGTCCTTGATGACGGCGGGACACGCGTCGGCATCGACCAGTACTTGCATGGCGGTTTTTCCCAGTGGGCAGAAGCAGAAGCGGCGATCATAGCGCACCGCGGCCGGCGATCAGCCGGCGCGGCCGGTGCACAGCGCGTCGGCCGTCACCCACTGCGCGCCCCACGCGGCGGCCAGCCGCTCGCCCTGCCCGATCCGCACGGCCGCATCGTCGAAGTCGACGAACACGACGTGATCGGCCGCCGCGGGTTTGGCCGGCATCTCGCGCGTGCGTCCGTCGGACAGCACCCACAGCCAGCGCTGCTTGTCCGGATCGCGCCGCGCCGCACGCGCGAGCAACTGCGCGGCGGCCGCGATGCCGTCCGCGAGCGGCGTACCGCCGCCACCGTCGACCGGTTCGAGCCAGCGCGCATTCCACCAGCGCGGCACGGCCGGGCCGAAGCGCCGCGCGGCGCCGTCACCGCCGAAACAGATCAGCGCGGTTTCGACCCGATCGCGCGCGGCCTCGTCGAAATACGCGACGATCAGCCCCTTCGCCAGTGCGAGCCGCCCGTGCGACAGCATCGACGCCGAACAGTCGAGCACGAAGCAATGCAGTGCATCCGGTGCGCCAGCCCGCTTGCGGAAGCGCAGATGGCCGCGATGCAACGGATCGCCGCGCTTCGCGGCGAACGTCGCCGGCCATGCGACGGCCGTGCCGGTGCGCGCCGTGCCCGGCACGCGCGCGGCTGCGCCTGGCTGCCATCGAGGACCGCGAACGGCGTTCGCGGCGGCGCCGGCTCGATGGCTCAGTGTTTTTTTAGCGGCAGCGGCACCACGCTTTTCACGTCGCGCAGCCCCGCCGGCTCGGGCCGCAGGTAGCCCCAGTCGCCCTGCGCGACCGCGGCGCCGTTCCCGCTTGCGGCCGGTTGATCGCCCGGCTGCTGGCGCGCATCCGGCGGCGAACGGTCGTCGCGTGCATGATCCGGCTGCGACGCGCCGGACGACGGCGGCGCACCGGCATGGCGCCGGTGCCGCAGCACGGCTTCGGCCACACGCGCCACATGCGACACCGTTACCGTATCGGCCTGCTCAAGTGCGGCGAGCGCGCGCGCCGCGCGCAACATCACGAGGTCGGCACGCAGCCCGTCGACGGCCGCGTCGATGCACAGCGCGCTGACGTGCGCATGCACCGCATCGCCGAAATCGAGTGTCGCCAGCCGTGCGCGCGCCGCGTGAATCCGTTCGCCGAGTGCGCGCTGCGCGGATGCGTGGCGCGCGCGGAACGCCTCCGGATCGAGATCGAAGGCAAGCCGCGCCTTCACGATCCGCTCGCGCTGCGCGGCGTCGAAGCAGTTCTCCAGTTCGACCATCAGGCCGAAGCGGTCGAGCAGTTGCGGACGCAGCTCGCCCTCCTCGGGATTCATCGTGCCGACGAGCACGAAGCGCGCGTCGTGCGCATGCGACACGCCATCGCGTTCGACGATGTTCACGCCGCTCGCGGCGACGTCGAGCAGCGTGTCGACGAGCCCGTCGGCGAGCAGGTTCACCTCGTCGACATACAGCACGCCGAGATGCGCCCGCGCGAGCAGGCCCGGCCGGAAGCGCACGCCGTTGTCGGCGAGTGCATGCGCGAGGTCGAGCGTCCCCGTCACCTGCTCGTCGCTCGCCGACAGCGGCAGCGTGACGAACTGCCCTTCCGGCAACAACTCGGCAAGGCCGCGCGCGGCGGTCGATTTCGCGGTACCGCGCGGGCCGCTCACGAGCACGCCGCCGAGCGACGGGTCGATCGCGGCGAGCAGCAGCGCCTGCTGCAGGGCGTCCTGTGCGACGAGCGCCGCAAACGGAAAAACCGCGCGCGCGCGGTGCGTCGTCGGATCGGTCATCGCCGTCCCCCTTCCTGGAGTTGTTCGCTGTCGAGCCAGACCGTTTCGATCCGCTCGCGATAGTCGCCCGGCTGCTGCCACAGGCCGCGCTGCATCGCCTCGACGAAGCGTTCGCAGATGCCGTGCAGCGCCTTCGGATTGTGCCGCTCGAGGAACGCGCGGGTGGCGTCGTCGAACAGGTACGCGTCGGCGACGAGCGCGTACTGGTGGTCGGACAGCACGCGCGCGGTCGCGTCATAGCCGTACAGGTAGTCGACGGTCGCCGCCAGCTCGGCCGCACCCTTGTAACCATGGCGCTTCACGCCGTCGAGCCATTTCGGGTTGACGACGCGCGAACGGATCACGCGCGCGATTTCCTCGCGCAGCGTGCGCATCTTCGGCGCGACCGGATTCGCGTGGTCGCCGTGGTAGATGCTCGGCTGCTGCCCGGACAGGTATCGCACCGCCGCGGTCATCCCGCCCTGGAACTGGTAGTAGTCGTTCGAATCGAGGATGTCGTGCTCGCGGCTGTCCTGGTTCTGCACGACCACGTCGATCGTCGCAAGCCGCTCGCCGAACACGTCGGCCGCGGCGTCGCCCGCGCTGTTCTGCGCATACGCATGGCCGCCCCACTGGCGGTAGGCCTCCGCGAGATCGGCGTCGGTCTGCCAGCGGCGCTGGTCGATCAGGTCCTGCAGGCCCGCGCCGTAGCTGCCCGGCCGCGCGCCGAACACGCGCCAGCCGGCGCGGCGCCGCGCTTCGTCCGGCGCCACGCCCTGTGCGACCCACTTCGCGCGTTCGCGCTCGATGCGCGCGCGGATCGGGTTCAGTTCCTCCGGCTCGTCGAGCGCGGCCACCGCCTGCACCGCTGCGTCGAACAGGTGCATCAGGTTCGGGAACGCGTCGCGGAAGAAACCCGATACGCGCAGCGTCACGTCGATGCGCGGCCGGTCGAAGATCTCGATCGGCAGGATCTCGAAGTCGGTCACGCGGTGGCTGCCGTGCGCCCATTTCGGCCGCACGCCAAGCAGCGCGAACGCCTGCGCGATGTCGTCACCGCCCGTGCGCATCGTCGCCGTGCCCCACACCGACAGCCCGATCGCGCGCGGATAGTCGCCGTGATCCTGCAGATGGCGCTCGATCAGCTGCTGCGCGGATTTCAGGCCGAGCGTCCACGCGGCCTGCGTCGGCACCGCGCGCGTGTCGACCGAGTAGAAATTGCGGCCGGTTGGCAGCACGTCGGGGCGGCCGCGCGACGGCGAGCCGCTCGGCCCCGGCGGCACGAAGCGGCCGTCGAGCCCGCGCAGCAGCTGACGCATTTCCTCGCCGCCGCACGCGTCGAGCGCCGGCAGCAGCGTCGCGCGGACGCGTTCGATCACGGCGAGCGTGTGCGGCCAGTCGCCGGGGGGCGTCGCGTCTTCCGCGCCCGTACGGCTGCCGTCGGCCGCACACAGCCTGTCCAGCCATTGCTGCGCGAGCCGTTCGAGCCGCTCGCGCGTATCGCCCGCGTGGCGCCACGGCGATGCATCGAGCGCCTGCAGGATCGCCGGTCGCGGGCCGACCCACGGCGCGGCCCAGTCGGCCGCGAGCGGATCGAAATCGTCGCCGAGCGCGAGATCGCGCGCGAGCGCGCCGATCAGTCCTGCGCGTGCGCCCTTGCCGTCGCCGACCGGAAAGCGCGCGAGCGCCAGCAGCGTGTCGCGCCGCTGGCGCCCGGCCGGCGACACGCCGAACACGTGCAGCCCGTCGCGAATCTGCGCTTCCTTCAGTTCGCACAGCCACGCGTCGACGCGCGTCAGCAGCGCGTCCTCGTCGCCCGCGTCGCGCGGCGGCGACACGCTCAGCTCGTCGTGCAGCCGGTGTTCGGCGATCGTCGCGAGGATCGTCTTGCGCAGCAGCTTCGCGCGCCGCGCATCAACCATCAGCGCTTCGTAGTATTCGTCGACCTGCCGCTCGAGATCCTGCAGCGGGCCGTAGTTTTCCGCGCGCGTGAGCGGCGGCATCAGGTGATCGACGATCACGGCCTGCGCGCGGCGCTTCGCCTGGCTGCCCTCGCCCGGATCGTTGACGATGAACGGATAAAGATGCGGCAGCGGCCCGAGGGTCAGGTCGGGCCAGCACGCGTCGGACAGCGCGACGCTCTTGCCCGGCAGCCATTCGAGGTTGCCGTGCTTGCCGAGGTGGATGATCGCGTCGATGCGATACGCATCGCGCAGCCAGAAATAGAACGCGAGATACGCATGCGGCGGCACGAGATCCGCGTCGTGGTAGCTCGCGTAGTCGTTCTCGCCGCGCGAGCGCGACGGCTGGATGCCGACGAACACGTTGCCCGCGCGCCAGCCGGCGATCGTGAAGCGCCCTTGCCGCAGCGTCGGATCGGCTTCGGGCGGGCCCCAGCGTGCGTTCAGCGCGTCGCGCACGGCCGCCGGCAGCCGTGCGAAGTGCGCGACGTAGTCGGCCAGCGGGAAGCTCTGGAAGGCGGGGCGCAGCGCATGCACGGCCGCGTCGTTGGTCACGCCTTCGGTGAGCCGCGCGATCAGCGCGTCGCCGTCGGGCGGCAGGTCGGCCACCGCATAGCCCGCGTCGCGCAGCGCCGCGAGCACGCGCAGCGCGGACGCCGGCGTATCGAGCCCGACACCGTTGCCGATCCGCCCTTCGCTTTGCGGATAGTTCGCGAGAATCAGCGCGACGCGCTTGGTCGCGTTGTCGAGCGTGCGAAGCCGGCACCAGCCGCGCGCGAGCGCCGCGACGAACGCGATCCGCTCGGCGTCCGGCTGGTAGCGCACGACGTCGACCTCGGTGTGCGGGCAGCGGTACGCGAGCCCCTTGAAGCTCACCGCGCGCGTGACGATCCGCCCGTCGACCTCGGGCAGCGCGATGTGCATCGCGATGTCGCGCGCATGCAGGCCCTGGTTGTCGGCCACCCATGCGTCGCGATTGCCGCCGGACAGGATCACCTGCAATACCGGCGCGTCGCCGGCGAGCACGTCGTGTTCCGGGCTGTCGATCGCGCCGGCCGCGAACGCGGTCGTGTTCAGCACGAGTGCGACGTCGTGCGTGTCGCAGAGCTGCGTGATGACTTCGCGGCTCACCGCATCCTTCAGCGACGTGACCGCGATCGGCAGCGGATTCAGCCCCTCCTGAACGAGCGCATCGGCCAGCGCATCGAACACGGCCGTGTTCGCGGCCTGCCAGTGCGCGCGATAGAACAGGATCGCGACGACGGGTGCGCCCGGCGTCCAGCGCGGCCGCCAGTCGTCGACGCTCGCGCGGTCGCGCGCCGGGTGATACAGCGCGGCGGCCGGCAACGGGCGCGGCGGTTCGGGTTCGTCGCCGAACCCGAGTGTGTGGAATGCGATGCTGCGCAGCAGCGCCTCGGCGTTGTGCACGCCGCCTTCGCGCAGGTAGCGCCACCACAGCCGGCACAGGCCGGGCGCGACGGTGCTCTTCGCGACGAGGTTCGGGTCTTCCTGCAGGTCGCCCGAGAACATCGCGAGCTGCTGCGCGCGCTTCGACGCGAGCGACACGGCCTGCTCGATCCCGTACGGCCAGTACGCCTCGCCGCCGAGATGGTCGATCACGACCGCCTTCGCGTGCTGCAACACGTCGTCGACGTAGAAATCGACCGACGCCGGCTGCCGCAGGAACGTGACGTTCGCGAGCCGCACGCTCGGGAAGCCGGCCGGCAGGTGCGGCACGACGCTGGCAAGCAGCGACAGCGTCGTGTCGGCCGAGCTCAGGATCACGATGTCGGCCGGCTGCTGGTCGATCCGGACGACACCCTGCGTATCGTCGACGAAGCCGCCCGGCGTGGTGCGCAGCAGATGCATCGTGCGTTACGCCTGTTGCGGCTCAGCCGCGCACGCGGCGTCGAACGCGCGTTGCAGCGCCGCCGCGTCGAGATCCTCGCCGATCAGCACGAAGCGGCTCGCGCGCGTTTCGCCGTCCTGCCAGCGACGGTCGAAGTAGCTGTCGAAGCGGCGGCCGACACCCTGGATCACGAGCCGCATCGGTGCGCCGGGCAGCGCGGCGAAACCTTTCGCGCGGTAGATCGTATGCGCTTCGACGACGCGCTGCAGCGCGGCGATCGTCGCCTCGCGCGTGCCGGCATCGCCGGACACGACCACCGAGTCGAAATCGTCGTGATGGTGATCGTGATCGCCGTCGTCGGCCGAGCCGTGATGGTCGTGGCGCAGATGGATCGTTTCTTCCGATGCCGATTCGAGGCCGAGCAGCATCGCGAGATCGAGCTCGCCGCGCGTCGCGCGCACGATCTTCACCTGCGGCGGGATCTCGTCGCGGATCGCGGTTTCGATCTGCGCAAATTCCGCGTCGCCGACGAGATCGGCCTTGTTCACGATCACGAGATCGGCGGACGACAGTTGATCGGCGAACAGCTCGTGCAGCGGCGATTCGTGGTCGAGGTTCGGATCGGCGCGGCGCTGCGCGTCCACGGCCTGCGGGTTTTCCGCGAACTGGCCGGCTGCGGCGGCCGGCCCGTCGACGACGGTCACGACCGCGTCGACCGTGAAGCTGTTGCGGATCGTCGGCCAGTTGAACGCCTGCACGAGCGGCTTCGGCAGCGCGAGCCCGGACGTCTCGATCAGCACGTGGTCGATGTCCGCGCGGCGCTCGACGAGCGCTTCCATCACCGGATAGAACTCTTCCTGCACGGTGCAGCACAGGCAGCCGTTCGCGAGTTCGTACAACTGGCCCGATGCTTCGCCTTGCGCACCCCCGGCCTCCTCGCAGCCGATGCCGCAGCCCTTGAGGATTTCGCCGTCGATGCCGAGTTCGCCGAATTCGTTGACGATCACCGCGATGCGGCGGCCTTCGGCGTGCTGCAGGATGTGGCGCATCAGCGTCGTCTTGCCGCTGCCGAGAAAGCCCGTGACGATCGTGACGGGAAGCTTGCGTAGGGTCATGGTAGGTCCTGTGTCGAAAAAGGAATCAGCCCGGGATCGTCGCGTCGATGGCGGCGTGGCAGTTCATCTGGCGGATCGCGGGCATGCCGCCGCGCGATCCGGACGGACAGTCGCGGGACGGGCGGAACGACGAATCGGACATGGTGCTTCCTTGCGAACGGTCGACATCGTGAATGCCAACACGGCTGCCGCCGGCCCGGCTCGCGCCGCCTGCCGTTCACCGCGCCGGCCGGCGCGGGTTCGCGCAGCGGCAGATCGGCGGTGGAAACGAGCAACACGCGGGCGTCGGGCCTGCTGCGGCCGTGGACGATGCGCCGCCTCCCCGCGGCGCTGAACCCCAACGTTTGGGCCGGTATCCGGGCTGGCGAACACGCCGCTTCGCCTTCCCGGATGGACAGCAATCCAGTGGCGGTCGTCCGCATGCGCGCGGCATGCGGCGAAGCGGCGCTGCGTGGCGCTTGTGCGCGACGCGTTCGCTTACCGTTGCGGGGGCAGCACAGGTTGGCTCGACTGCGGCGCAGGCAGGCTCCCTGTTTCCCGTTTAACTGCGCGCACCGGAGCGGCGCGCGCGAGCACCAAAACGCGTGCGAGTGTAGGCGGCGGTGCGGGGAGCGTCAAGGCAAAACGGGCTGCCGGGCCCGGTTCCGGAGGGCCGCCGTGCGCGGCCGGACGCCGCGCACGGCGGTTCGCGCGGGGGAATCGCTGTGCTATCGTAGCGCCGCGTTCGGTGCTCGCATGCGCATTCCGTGCATGCAGTTAAACGGGAAACAGGAGGCGGATCGCCGCCCTGCCTGTGCTGTCCCCGCAACGGTACGCCGCCCGCGCGACGCGCTTCCCCGCGCACGCGCCCATGCCGCCCACGATGCCACTGCCCGTCCACCGGGCGGGAAGGCTGCGGCCTGGCAAGCGGCCAGCCCGGATACCGGCCGACGCAAGGGGCGAGCCCGATGCTCGCCGAACGCCCGATCCGCGGGGGACGGATCGAGTGCGCATTCCGCCCGCGTCCGCGCGGGCTTCGTCCGATCCGTCATGCTTCACCTGTCTGCTGGCCGCCGCCCCGCCCGCCTTCCCGTTTCCACTGTTTCGACACGGTGCGCGCCGTGCCGCGCCCGATGAGCCGCGCCTGGCTCATCGGCGCCGGCCCCGGCGACGCCGACCTGCTGACGCTCAAGGCCGTCCACGCGATCGGCTCGGCCGACGTGCTGCTCGTCGACGATCTCGTGAACCCCGACGTGCTGCGCCATGCGCGCGCCGATGCGCACATCGAGCACGTCGGCAAGCGCGGCGGTCATGCATCGACGCCGCAGGAGGCGATCGTCGCGGCGATGCTCGCGCATCTGCGCGCGGGCCGCAGCGTCGCACGGCTCAAGGGCGGCGACCCGTTCGTGTTCGGCCGCGGCGGCGAGGAGCTGGCCGCGCTCGGCGCCGCGGGATTTCAAGTCGAGGTCGTGAGCGGCGTCACGGCGGGCATCGCCGCGCCGGCCGCGCTCGGCATTCCGGTCACGCAGCGCGGCGACGCGCAGGGCGTGATCTTCGTCACGGGCCACGGCGCGGGCGCCGACGAACCCGACTGGCGCGCGCTCGCGGCCACGCGCATGACGATCGTCGTCTACATGGGCATCCGCCGGCTCGACACGATTGCAGCCGCGCTGCGCGAAGGCGGCCTGCCCGGCGACACGCCGTGCGCGGCGATCGAGAACGCGACGCGCCCCGAACAGCGGCACGTGCTCGCGACGCTCGACACGCTCGTCGAGCGTGTCGGCGCGACCGGCATCGGTTCGCCGGCGATCGTCGTGATCGGCCGCGTCGCGGCGTTCGCCAACGATCCCGCGGTACGCGCCGCACTCGGCGGCCGCGCGTGATGCGCGTCGCGATCGGTGTCGGTTTCCGCGCGGGCGTGACGGCCGCGCAACTCGATGCCGCGATCCGCGTCGCGCTGATGCGGTACCCGGCTGCCGAACCGGCGCTCGTCGCCACGCTCGCCGACAAGGCGCGCGCACGCGCGTTGCGTACGCTGTGCGCGAGACGCGGCTGGCCGCTCGTCGCGTTCGACGCGGCACAGCTCGCGAGCCGCCCCGAACTGGCCGTGAGCGGCCCGTCGGATGCCGCGCTCGCCCGCTTCGGCGTCGCGGGCGTGGCCGAGCCGTGCGCGCAGCTCGCGGCGCCGCACGGCCGGCTGCTGGGCCCCAAATCCATCCGGGACGGCGTGACGGTCGCACTCGCCGGCCCGCTCTGAACCCTTTGTTTCGCTTTCTTTCGACAGGACGAATCCGATGAAAACCGACGCCGAATCCCATCAACGGATGACCGAACGCCGCCGCGCGGGCCACGAGAAGAAACAGGCCGCCGCCGTCAACGAAAAGGGCCTGCTGATCGTCAACACCGGCAACGGCAAGGGCAAGAGCACGGCCGCGTTCGGCATGGCCGTGCGCGTGCTCGGCCACGGCATGCGGCTCGGTGTCGTGCAGTTCATCAAGGGCGCGCTGCACACGTCCGAGCGCGACTTCCTCGGCGCGGTTGCCGAATGCGATTTCGTGACGATGGGCGACGGCTACACGTGGAACACGCAGAACCGCGACGCCGACATCGCGACCGCGCGCAAGGGCTGGGACGAGGCGCGCCGGATGATCGAAAGCGGCGACTACCGGATGGTGATCCTCGACGAGTTGAACACGGTGCTGAAGTACGAATACCTGCCGCTCGACGAAGTGCTCGCGACGCTTGCCGCGCGTCCCGATTCGGTCCACGTCGTCGTGACCGGGCGGCATGCGCCCGATGCGCTGATCGACGCGGCCGACCTCGTCACCGAGATGCGGCTCGTCAAGCATCCGTACAAGGAGCAAGGCGTGAAGGCGCAGCGCGGCGTGGAGTTCTGAGCATGCCCGCCTGCCCCGCGCTGTTCGTCAGTGCGCCCGCGTCGGGCCAGGGCAAGACGTCGGTGACGGCCGGCCTCGCGCGGCTGCACCGCCGGCTCGGCCGCCGCGTGCGCGTGTTCAAGACCGGGCCCGATTTTCTCGATCCGATGCTGCTCGAACGCGCGAGCGGCGCCCCCGTGCATGCGCTCGATCTCGGGATGGTCGGCGAGGCCGGCTGCCGCGCATTGCTTGCCGATGCCGCACGCGATGCCGACCTGATCCTGATCGAAGGCGTGATGGGGCTGTTCGACGGCACGCCGAGCAGTGCCGACCTCGCGGCTGCGTTCGGCGTGCCGGTCGTCGCGGTGATTTCCGCGAAGGCGATGGCGCAGACGTTCGCGGCGATCGCGTTCGGGCTCGCCCGGTTCCGGCCGGGGCTGCCGTTTCACGGCGTGCTCGCGAACCGCGTCGGCTCGGCCCGGCACGCGGAACTGCTGCAGCAGGCGCTGCCCGAGGACCTGCGCTGGCTCGGGCACGTGCCGGCCGATGCGGGCATCGCGCTGCCGGAGCGGCATCTCGGCCTGTACCAGCCGGCCGACATCGACGATCTCGACGCACGGCTCGATCGCGCGGCCGACGTGCTCGCGCAGACGGCGCTCGCCGAATTGCCGCCCGCCGTCGCGTTCGCCGAACCGGACGCCGCGGCGCCGCTGCCGCGTGCGCTTGCCGGCAAGCGGATCGCGATTGCGCGCGATGCGGCGTTTTCGTTCATCTATCCGGCGAATCTCGCGCTGCTCGAGGCGCTCGGCGCGCGGTTGCGGTTCTTCTCGCCGCTCGCCGACGAACCCGTGCCGGACGATTGCGACGCGCTGTTCCTGCCGGGCGGCTATCCGGAACTGCATGCGGCGACGCTCGCGGCGAATGACGCCACCGCACGGACCCTTCGCGCGCATGCGGCAGCTCGCCGGCCGATCGTCGCGGAATGCGGGGGGATGGTGTATCTGTGTGAATCGCTGACCGACGTCGACGGTGTCACGACGTCGATGCTCGGGCTGTTGCCGGGGCGGGCGACGATGCAGCGCCGGTTCGCGGCGCTCGGCATGCAGCAGCTCGATACGCGTACCGGGCCGATGCGCGGCCATACGTTTCATTATTCGACGCTCGCGACGCCGCTGAAACCGGTCGCGAACGCGGCGCGCCCCGACGGCAAGCCGGGCAGCGGCGAAGCCGTCTATCGCCACGGCGCGATCGTCGCGACGTACATGCACCTGTACTGGCCGTCGAATCCGGAGGCGGTCGTGGCGCTGTTCGGCGGCACGGCGTTCTGACCGAAAAAACGGCGAGGCGCCGCGCTGTCAGGGTTTTTCGCGGCCCGGCGCTTCCGAGCGCGAAGTGCGGATCACGGTGCCGTCGGGCGAGAAATGCGCGTTGAACATCGCGTCGCCCGATACGCCGCCCTCGGCCCAGTGCCAGCTCCACACCTCTTCGTGGCTCAGCGCGTATTGCGCGATCTCGGTCGGCTTGCCGAGCAGTTGGCGCACGTCGTCCTTCGACATCCCGGGCACGACCTTCGCGATGTTCGCCGCCGTCAGCGCCTGCGTGATCGACACGAGCCGGCCGTCGGGCCCGAAATCGAGCATGTAGGTGCTCGTGCCGTACGGGCCGCGCGGATATTCGAACCGCTGCGAGCCGTCGTCGCCCTGCCTGACCATTTCCGGCTTGCCCGCCTGGCGGAGCACGTCCTCGGTCGTCGATACGCCCGGCTGCAGATTGCCGAACGCCATCGGATCGGGCTTGATCGCATTCACCGCGTCGGCCACTTTCTGGTCGTCGCACCCGGCTGCCAGCATGGCGACCGCACAGGCGGTCAGTACGGTCAGAAGCTGTTTTCGCATTTCATCCACACCTGTATTCATCGCGCCGGTCCGGCGTCGCGCGCAGCGTAGCACGCGACCTGTTCCGTCGATGTCAAGGAGCGTCAAATGCGGTCACGGCCGCCGCGACCGGTTTTGCAGGCGCGGCAGCTCGCACGCCGCCGCGCCGCCGCATCACACCAGGAACGCCTCGGCCAGCTTGACCCAATACGATGCGCCGGTAGGCAGTGCCGCGTCGTTGAAGTCGTAGCCGGGGTTGTGCACCATGCAGCCGCCCTCTCCGTCACCGTTGCCGATGATCAGGTAGCAGCCCGGCCGCTTCTCGAGCAGGAACGCGAAATCCTCGCTGCCGGTGAGCGGCACCATCCCGTCGATCAGGTTCGCTTCGCCCACCCACTCGCGCGCGACGCCGCGCGCGAACGCGGTCATATCCGTGTCGTTGACGAGCACCGGGTAGCGGCGCTGGTAGTCGATCGTCGCGGTCGCGCCGAACACGGCGGCCTGCGCATGCACGACTTCCTTGATGCGCGTCTCGAGCAGGTCGCGCACCTCCGGCTTCAGCGCGCGCACCGACAGGCGCATCTGCGCGCGATCGGGAATCACGTTCGGCGCCTCGCCCGCGTGGATCACGCCGACCGTGACGATCGCCATGTCGAGCGGCGACACGTTGCGCGACACGATCGTCTGCAGCGCAATGACGATCTGCGCGCACACGACCACCGAATCGACCGCCTTGTGCGGCACCGCGCCGTGGCCGCCGCGACCCTGCACGTCGATGACGACGGTATCGGACGACGCCATGAACGGCCCCGGCAGGAAGCCGAATTTGCCCGTGGGGAAGCCCGGCATGTTGTGCATCGCGAAGATCGCGTCGCACGGGAACAGCTCGAACAGCCCTTCGTCGAGCATCTTCTTTGCGCCGCCGAGCCCTTCTTCCGCCGGCTGGAAAATCAGGTTCAGCGTGCCCGAGAAGCGGCGCTCGCGCGCAAGATGCTTCGCGGCCGCGAGCAGCATCGCCGTGTGGCCGTCGTGACCGCATGCGTGCATCTTGCCGGCGATCTTGCTCTCGTACGGCAGGCCCGTGGCCTCGTGGATCGGCAACGCATCCATGTCGGCGCGCAGGCCGAGGCGCTGCGTGCCGTTGCCGACCTTCAGCTGCGCGACGACGCCCGTGCCGCCCAGCCCGCGATGCACCGTGTAGCCCCACGACTGCAGTTGCTCGGCGACGAGATCGCTCGTCGCGAATTCCTCGAAGCCGAGCTCGGGGTGGGCATGGATGCGGTGCCGGATCTCGATCATTTCATCGGCGAGGCCTGCGGGAATCACGCTGTGCGTCACGGTGTCGTCTCCTGTTTCTGCGGGGAATGTGCAGGCAAGGATAGTCGGTTCGCCGGCAACCGGGCAGACGAAAAGTCGTCGCGGTAGCAACCAACGGTTGCCGTTTCTGGTACCGCGCACGATATGAGCTGACCGGCCATCCGGGTGACTGCCGCACACGGTTCGGGCGCGTGAGACTGTGGGCTTGACAGCGATTTGACGAGCGCCAGGATTCGACGATGACCGTTCAAGCATCCGGAATAATGCCGACACATCAACGTGTTACAGGCAATTGTTCACTTTTTGACGGCTGTACATTTTTTGTGTACGCTGATGAGCAAGTGAACAAGCAATCGCCTCCGATGCCCGAGAACGCCCCCCTTCCGATGTCGGAACAGCACGTGCTCGACGAAGCCTGCGCCGCGTTCGAACGCGCGACCCGGCGCTTCGGCGCGCGGCCCGTGCGCGTGCCGGCCGCGTATGCCGGGCAAGCCGACGCGATGATCCGCTTCGACGTTGCCGGGCACGTATTCGAGATGCCGGCCGCCGTGAGCCTGCGCGTCGAATCGCTGCCGGGCGCACTCGCGGCACTGCGCCGCCGCGGCGTCGCAGCCGCGACACCCGGCGAGCGGCCGCTGATGCTGATCGCCCCCTATCTTTCGGCCGAACTGGCCGCCGGCCTGACCGACCAGGGCATCCCGTTTCTCGACACCGCGGGCAACGCATGCCTGATTCAGCCGGAAGCGACCGTGATGATCGCGGGCCGGCCGAAACCCGCACGCACGCCGCGCCGGCAGGCATCGCGCGCGACGACGCCGAAGGGGCTGGCCGTGATGTTCGCGGTCGCGACACAGCCGGGCCTCGTCGCGCAGCCGTATCGGGCGATTGCGGCCGCATCGGGTGTCGCGCTCGGCACGGTCAACCTCGCGATGGACGACCTGATCGCGCGCGGCCTCGTCGGCCAGCGCCGCAATGGCGAGCGCCTGATACCCGACTGGCCGCGCTTCGTGCACGAATGGGTTGCGCTGTACCCGAGCCGCCTGCGCGCGAAACTGCCGAGCCGTCGTTATGCCAGCCTCGCGCCCGACTGGTGGCGCGATTTCGATTTCGCGTCGTTCGATGCGCGGCTCGGCGGCGAACCGGCGGCCGACCTGCTGACGCACGATCTGAAGCCGGCCGAGATCACCGTCTATACGCACGGCGCGGCATCGAACCGACTGCTGCTCCAGGCCCGCCTGCGCCCGGACGACCACGGCGACGTCGAAATCGTCGAAGCATTCTGGCCGCACTCGCCCGCGCTCGATTGGCACGAGCCGCGCATGCCGCTCGTACCGCCGCTCCTGATCTATGCGGATCTCGTCTCGTCCGGGGACAGCCGCAACCTTGCCGCCGCCGAACGGATCCATGACCGATACCTCGCCCATCCGCCCGCTTGAAGTCGACGCGCGCCGGCCGCTCGACCCGGCGGCGGTCGCGCTCTTGCAAGCGGTGAGCCGTGCCTGCACGCGCGTCGATGCGGCCTTCGTCGTCGCCGGCGCAACCGCGCGCGACATCCTGATGTGGCACGTCCACGGCATCCGGCCGGTGCGTGCGACACGGGACGTCGACGTTGCGGTGTGCGCGGTGAGCTGGCCGTTTCACGCGCAGCTCGTCGATACGCTCGTTGCGACCGGGCAGTTCACGCGCGCACCGAAACAACAGCAGAAACTGCTGTTCGACAGCGGCACGCACGGTTTTCGCACCGAACTCGATCTCGTGCCGTTCGGGCCACTCGAAACGCCGCCGGGCGCGATCGCGTGGCCGCCGGGCGGCGAATTCGTGCTGAACGTGCTCGGTTTCCAGGAAGCGGTGGACACCGCGCAGCCGGTGTCGATCGACGCGCGCACCGTCGTGCCGGTGGCCAGCCTGCCGGCGCTCGCGCTTCTGAAGCTGCTCGCCTGGAAGGACCGCCGTGCACGCCAGAACAGCGATGCGTACGACCTGCTGTTCCTGCTGCGGAATTTTCACGATGCAGGCAATCGCGAGCGCATCTGGGACGCCGCCCCCGACCTGCTGGAGCTGCATGCGTTCCAGCCCGGCCTTGCCGCCGCCGCGCTGCTCGCGCGAGACGCGAAACGGATTGCCTCGCCGCACACGCGCGACGCGATCCGCGTGCTGTTGTCCGACGAAGCGACCTATGCCACGCTCGGCCAGGATCTGCTGGCACGTGCGTTCGCGCTGTTGCCGGGTGAATTCAGCGATGACGCCAACCGGTATCTCGACGCATTTCGCGACGCCTTTCTCGCGGATTCACCCGCACCGCACGCATGACACGACGCTGTGGATGTGAAGCCGCGACGTCATCCCGCTTTCGCACTGCCGCGCTCAGGCCGCCCAGTCTTCGAGCGACAACCCGGCCACCCGGCCGAACTCCCGGCCGTTGTTCGTGACGAGCACCGCACCGGCGGCGATCGCATGCCCGGCGATCGACGCATCGTTCGCACCGATCGGCGTGCCGCGCGCGGCGAGATCGGCACGAATCGCGGCCGTCGCATCGACGGCCGCCGTATCCCACGACAGCACGCCATCGAGCCGCGAGACAAAGGCCGTCACGAGTTCCGCATGCTTCGGCGACGCCTTCCTGCCGACTGCGCCGAACCGCATTTCGGCATAAGTGATGGCCGACACGACGATCCGGTGCTGCGCATTGACGCACGATTGCAGCCGCGACAGCACTACCGGCGGCCGCTCGCGCATGATGAACGAACAGATGTTCGTATCGAGCATGTAGAGCGTGGTCACTGGCCGGACTCCGTCGGCGCGGCGCCGCCGGAAAGGTCGAAGCGGCCGGACTCGATCACGGCCGGGCGTTCGGCGAGGAAATCGGCGTCGGCCAGCGGTTCGCTCGCGAACGAGAGCCACGTGGGCCGCACCGGCCGCAGCATCAGTGTGTCGCCCTCGCGGCGGATCTCGAGTTCCGTCACCCCCTCGAACTCCATGTCCTTCGGGATGCGGATTGCCTGGTTACGGGCGTTCTTGAAAATGGAAACGGTGCGCATGAGCCACTCCATGGGAGTACGATGCGCCCATTCTAGACATATGCCAGCATATGTCAAATTGAGAGGACGCAAATCGGACGTCGCGCCCCACGCTGCCACGGGTGTTTTTGTCATGTTGCCGGCCTGTCGTCGATGAGGAGAGCGATCCATTCTTCACGACGCAGGCCACGCAGTCCATATCCCGAACGGCCGATGCCGGTGCGGCACCGCACCGCGCGCAACGTCGCACCGACGCTGCGCACCCGCGCCGTCACGGCAACCGGAAAGTGTCGAAGAATGTGTCTCGCTCGATCACGGTGAGCGCCGCGCGCTTGTGCGGGAAATCGAACTCCTTCAGCGTGTAGAACCCGAGCCGGTGCATGTACGCGATGTGCCGCACGTGATCGACGCGCGGCTCGCCGACGAGCCGCTGCGTGCGCGGTTCGTCGACGAACATGTAGTGCAGCACCCCGCTCCACCATGCATGCAGCTTGCCGGCGCTCTGGAACCGCGAGTCGCCGATCAGCAGGTGCAGCCCGCGATCGTAGTCGTGCGCATCGTAGAACGGCGCGAGACGATCCTCCTTCGCCCAGTAGAACTCGAAATAGCCGAACGGCGTGTCGTCGAAATAGCCGATCATCGGGTGCATGTGCGGATCGGCGAGCCGCTCGGCAAGATACGCCGCGTGCTCGTCGCGCGTGCCGCGCTGGTCCCAGAAATGCGCGACGCGATCGAGGTTCATCCAGCCGCTGAACAGGTCCGCATGCGCGTCGATGTCGACGGTGCGCAGGCTGAACGTCATCCCGACCTGCGGCATATGGCGTGCATAGATCTCGCCGGCCGGCGACGGCGGCCGCACCGGGTGCCGGTGCCCGTTCGTGATTGCATGGCGCAGCGGCATCCCGCCCGACGCGGGCGCCTTCAGCCACGGTCGCGGGTTCTGCCAGAAGGTCGTGCGCGATACGGTGAACCGCAGCGTGTCGCCCTCGGCCTGCGCGCCGTCGATCACGCCCTCGCGCACCGCGCGTGCGACGTACGACGCAACGGCCGCCGCATCGGCGCCGCCGAGCGGCACCGTGATCGTCGCCGCGTCGTATCGCGTGTCGGTGTTGAAGAGCGCGACGAACGCCGCGAGCAGTGCCTCCGGCGAATCGTCGGGCCGCCACGCGTCGAGCGAGCGCTCGGCGACCGTCATCGCCGGCCCGTGCGCGGCGCCGTCGAGCGCCGCGGCCACTTCACCTTCGACGGCGTCGGCGGCGCCGGCCGGTTTCGTCAGCGTGTCTTGCATCACAGTGCTCCCGCGTCGTGGCGATCGGCGAGAACGTGCAGCCCCCGCTCGAGCGCCGGAAACAGGCTGCGCTGGAAGTTGTTCCAGCGCAGTTCGAGAATCGTGTCGTCCGGTGCGATCGGCGTGTCGAGCACGTCGCAGATCACCTCGCCGGAATCGATGCCGTTGTCGACGTAGTGGAACGACGCGCCCGTCATCATCACGGGCTCGACGGACGACGTCGCGCCGCTCGCCCAGTCGACCCGTTCGCCGCGCGCGCCGTGCAGCGCGTCGAGCGTCGCCCATGCGCCGCGCCGCTGGTACGGCGAACCGTCGGCGGTGATGCCCGGGTGGATGTTGGCGATGCGCCGGTGAAAGCGCGCGCCGGGCCGCACGAGCTCGTCGAGGATCACGAGCAGCCCGTCGAGCACGACGACATCGGCTTCGAGTTCGAGCAGGCGCTCGAGCAGGCGGCGCTCGAACGCCTGTTTGCCGGCTGCACGCTCGCGTGCGTCGCGCGGCAGCCGCCGGTATGTCGACGCAATCGTGCAGAACAGTTCGTCGACCGGCCGGCCCTGCACCGTCAACCGTTCCGGTAGGATCCACGGGCGGCCCGGCGTGCGGGCGAAACCGTAGTCGGCCACCTTCGCGCGGTCGGCCGGCGAACCGTCGTCGTCGTCGACGATCACGCCCTTGAGCGTGTAGCGCTCGCCGAGCGGCGAGTCGTTCAGGCGCTCGACGAGGAATTCGAGCGGCGCCTTCATGTAGCGCGTGCCGCCCTGATAAGCGACCGGCTGGCCGGCGCGATCGGCCGCGCCGTTGCGCAGCGACTGGATGTAGACGAGATTTTTCTTCGGCATGGATGCGTCGTGGAAAAGCGGACGAAGGCGCCGCGACCGGCCCGCGCCGGCCACGAAGGCCGGCCGGCGGGCCGCGGCGCGCATCGTCACCAGTTGTATTTCGCGGTCGCGATCACCGTGCGGTCGGTGCCGAACACGCAGACGTTCATCGACTGGCAACCGCTGATGTAGTGGCGGTTGAACAGGTTCGTCCCGTTCACGGCAAAGCGCCAGTTACGCGTGTCGTAATGCACGCCCGCGTCGAACAGCGTGACGCTCGACACCGTCAGCGAGTTGTCGGCCGCACCGGCCGACGCGCTCTGGTAGCGAACGCCGCCGCCCAGGCCCAGGCCCGACAGCGGCCCCGTGTGCCACGTCCAGTCGGCCCACAGCGACGCCATCTGGCGCGGACGCGGAATATCGACCGGCCAGTTGTTCAGCGACACGTCGTTCGCCTTCACGTTCTTCACGTCCTGGTACACGTACGACGCGATCAGCGACAGGTTCCGCGTGACCTTGCCGGTCGCGCTCAGCTCGATCCCGCGCGAACGCACTTCACCGGTCTGCACCGACTTCGTGCCGGTAGGGTCCTGATCCGGCAGCGCCGGCGTGAGCACGTTGGTCTGGTTGATCTGGTAGATCGCCGCGTTCAGCATCAGGTTCTTGCCTGGCGGCTGCCAGCGCAGGCCGGCCTCGATCTGCTTGCCGCGCGTCGGCTGGGGCAGCCCGCCGCCGAGCAGGTTCACGCCGATCAGCGGGTTGAACGACGTCGCGTAGCTGACATACGGCGACAGCCCGTAGTCGCCCTGGTACGTGAGGCCGACGCGGCCGGTGAACGCCGTCACGTCCGCCTTCGTCGACGTGCCGCCCGCGCGGTCGTCCATCCGCATGTTGACCCAGTCCTCGCGGCCGCCGAGCGTCAGCGTCCAGCGGTTCCACTTGATCTGATCCTGCGCGTACAGGCCGAACGTGTTCATCGTCGTGTACGTGTTCGTACGGAACGTGGTGTCCGGATTCGAGAACACCGACAGCGTGACCGGCGTGTAGACCGGGTTGTAGATGTTCAGCGGCGACGCGGCAGCGAGCCATTCGCTGTCGGTCGCGGTCTGGCGGTTGTACTGGAAGCCGAGCAGCAGCGTGTGCTGGAGCGGGCCCGTTGCAAACCGGCCTTCCAGGTTGTTGTCGATGTCGAAGCGGCTGTAGTTCATCTGGAACACGCCGGCCCAGCGCGACACGTCGGTCGTGCTGCCGTCGACGAAGCCGTTGCCGAACACCGAGCCGTTGTCGAGCGACAGGTGCATCAGGCGCGTGTTCTGGCGGAACGTCCACGCCGGCGTCAGGTTTCGTTCGAACTGGTAGCCGACCGACCACTGCTTCTTGCGGTAGTAGTTGAAGTTCGGGTCGCCTTCGTAGACGTCCTTGTTGATTTGCCCGCTCGGGTTCGGCAGCACCGTGCCCACCGCCGGGACGAAGTTCGACGAGATGTCGCCCCAGTCCTGCAGGTACGTCGCGGACAGCGTCAGCGACGTATCCGCGTTCGGGCGCCAGCGGAACGACGGCGCGAGCGCGACGCGCTGGTCGTTGTTCGGGCCGGTCAGCGCATTGCCGTCGCGCGCGACGCCGACGAACCGGTACGCGTACTTGCCGTCCGGGTCGAGCTTGTCGCCCACGTCGATCATGAACTGCTTGCGCGCGTAGTTGCCGATCTGCACGCCGGCCTCGCGCACGCGCTCACCGTCGGCGAGCTTGGTCTGCACGTCGATGATCGCGCCGGGATCGCCCGCGCCGTACAGCACCGAGGTCGGCCCGCGCAGCACGGTGATGCTGTCGATCATGTACGGATCGACGCGCCAGCTCGCGAGGTTGATCGTGTTCGGCACCTGCAGCCCGTTCACGTAGGCGGTCGGCGTGAAGCCGCGCAGTGCCGCGTACCAGTCGGAACGGTTGTCCGAGCCGTACGACGAGAAACCCGGCACGTAGCGCAGTGCCGCGTTCACGTCGGTCGCGCCGGTCATCTCGATCTGCTGCGCGGTGACGACGTTGATCGTCTGCGGGATCTCGTTGATCGGTGTATCGGTCTTCGTGCCGGTCCGGCTGCGCTTCGCGACGAGCCCGACCGTGCCGTCCCCTTCCGAGGCCGCGTTGACGTTGATCGTCGGCAGCGTACCGGTCGACGCACTGGCCGCCGCACCGCCCTGCGCACTGCTGGCCGACGCCGCGGCGCCTGCGTTCACGGCCGGCGCCGTCTGGGCATATGCCTGCCCCGCCGCCGCACCGAACGCCACGCTTGCCGCGGCTGCGATCGCACGCAAACGCGTGCCTGTTGCCCACTCCATCTTTCTCTGCTCCACTTTTTTCATGCGGTCTCCGACCGCGCCTTTGTCAAAGAGCGAAAGCCATCCGGCCCGCGCTCACCCCGTTTTCTTGTCTTGCCTTGGCCGCGCCTTCGTCATGGGCGGGCGCGATCCCGTCTTCGAGCGACGCGCAGATTTCGTCCGCGCGGCGTGCCAGCACCGACAGCAACGTGTCGGACAAACCGTGGCTGTCTTCGCAGCAGCCTTGCAGGTAGATGCGCGGCGCGAAGTGCGCGGGCGTCGCGAGCAGGTAGTCGCGCGTGACGTCGCCACGCTCGAGCGCATCGCCCAGGTGCGGCGCGAGCCCTTCGAGCAGCGCCGAATGCGTGTCGCGGCGGTAGCCGGTCGCGAGCACGAGCGCGTCGAAGCGCTCGACGCGCGTCGCACCGCTCATCCGGTCGCGCAACGTCAGCTCGATGCGGCCGTCGGCGGTGCGCGCCGCGCCCTCGATCGCGCTGTTCGCGAGCAGCGCATGACGCGGCGTGCCGTCGATGCGCTGCAGGTACAGCATTTCGTAGATCTGTTCGATCAGCGGCCGGTCGACCACCGCGTAGTTCGTATCGCGATAGCGCTCGAGCAGCGCGCGGCGCGCGTCATGCGGCTGCGCATAGACGACATCGGTGAATTCGGGGCTGAAGATCTCGTTGACGAACGGGCTGTCGTCGGCCGGCTTGAGCGCGCCCGCGCGCATCACGAGGCTCGCGTCGACATGCGGGAAGCGGCGCGCGAGATCGATGAACACCTCGGCCGCGCTCTGCCCCGCGCCGATCACCGCGACGCGGCGGCGCTCGCCGTCCGGCGACGCGACGAGCCGGTCGATGTCGGTCAGGTAGGACGACGAGTGGATCACGCGGTCGCGGCCGAGCGCGGCGAACGCGTCCGGGATCGCCGGCGTCCCGCCGACGCCGACCGACAGCGCGCGCGTGACGCGCTGGCGCTCGTGGCCGGCGGCGTCGCGCGACAGCACGCGCAGCGCGTCGATCCGCGCGCCGTCGCCGCGCACGGGCTCGATGCCCAGCACGGTCTCGCTGTAATGGACGCGATCGTCGAACGCGTCGGCCACCCAGCTCAGGTAGTCGTGGAATTCGACGCGGGTCGGGTAGAAGTTCTTCAGGTTGACGAATTCGTTCAGCCGGCCGCGTTCGAACAGGTAGTTGATGAACGTGTAGCGGCTTTTCGGATCGCGCATCGTGACGAGATCCTTCAGAAACGAGATCTGCATCCGGCAGTCGTCGAGCAGCATCCCGCGATGCCAGCCGAATTCAGGCTGGCGCTCGACGAAGCAATGGGCGAGCGTACGTGCGCCACCGCGCTCCGCGAGGCGCACGGCCAGCGCCAGATTCGACGGCCCGAAGCCGACGCCGATCAGGTCGAATACGGTTTCTCTCTGCATGTCTCAGCTCCCTTGTCGGTGAATCCGGCCCGTCAGACGTGACGGCCGGAGAAGAACGTCTCGCGCAGCGTGCGCATCCACAGCGGCTGCGCGTCGGCCAGCGCGAGACGGCGCTGCCGCGCGAAGCCATGCCGCGCGAGATGGTCGGCAACCCGCGCGTGGCCGGCCGGAACGGCACAGCCGACCGCTTCGGTACGCGGATCGTCGAGAAACAGGTAATGAACGACGGACGGCAGCCAGCCCGCCACGCAATGCGGGCCGCGCCAGCGCGATTCGCCGACCAGCATCCGCAGCCCGCGGTCGTAGTCGCGCGCCGCGACGTGCGGCGCGAGCGCGTCTTCCTTCAGCCAGAACGCCTCGAAATACGCGAACGGTTCGCCGTCGAAGCAGCCGACGAGCGGCGTGACGTGCGGGTCGGCATCCGGTGCCGCACCCTGCCCGCCGTCCACGCCAGGCTGCGCGCCCGGCCAGCCGTCGCGCACGCGCGGCTCGTCGAACCAGCGCGCGACGCGTTGGGCATCCTCCGCCGGCTGCCAGCCGCGCAGCGTGAAGCGCACGCCGAGCGCCGGCAGGTCGCGCG